>CAIYKV010000039.1 GCA_903926855.1 uncultured Bacteroidota bacterium
CTGCCATTGTAAAGTATTATTCTGAATGCCTGAGATATGGTTAAACCAATGAGTATATTCTCCTTTGATAAGTCTGGCAATATTATCTATACTTTGACCTGGTTTGAGTGATACCATACAATGAACATGATCCACATATCCATTTACCTTGTCTATATGTATTCCCTTCTCTCTTCCATTTTGTTTCATATTATCAAACAATAATTGGCGATAAGGTTTTACCAAGGATGGCTTTCTCCGTTTAGTTGACCAGACAAAATGAATATAAACATTGATAAACGACATAATGGGCAAATTATCAATCGGTCCCTATTTGTTATAGAGTATTTTTTGTCAAAACATGCCCGTTTATTAACGGTTCAAATAATAGCTCAGGGCTTCAGCCCGGAGCGTAATTGATAACCCAAATCCTGTCCTTAAACAGCAAAAAATCACTTTAAGGATAAGAATTGTATTAATAATACACATAACTATACCATAAGGATAGTTTAAGAATTCTGAGTTCAGGAATTTTGGGGAGTGAAGAAAACCATCGGATACCGCATCAGGAAGATCAGGGAAAGCAAAGATTACAGCCAGGATAATATGGGCATGGAGCTGGGTATTACAGCCGGGGCCTATGCTAAAATTGAAAGGGGAGAAACCGATCCTTCGGCTACCCGGCTAATGAAAATTGCGGAAATACTGGGTGTACATGTGGCGGTTTTCTTTCCGGATACACCTTTTGTGAATAAAGTAGAGGACCCGTCGCTCAATACCTACAGCAACCTCGCCAAAACCGATATAGATCAACTAAATGGCCTGATTCATCAACTCAACCGCGAAGTAGAAAAACTCAAAGCAGAAGTAGCCGGCATGAAAAAGCTACCCACTAAATCCAAAAAATAAACTTCCCGCATCTTCTGTGTAAATCAGTGCATTTGTGGCAAAATTGCCAAACCTGCCAAAAAAAACGGGTAGATTAAACTTTTCTCCCCTCTTCCCATCAAATTAATGTATCAAGAAAGATTTTTGTTTTCTCATACCGGGGGGTTGTTAAAACAAAGGGTCCTGCATTTTGCAGGACCTATTTTTTTTGAAAAGCAACAGATCTCAGTTTTACATTATTGCGAATACTCAGGTAGTATAAATTCAAATCAGCCACATGGTACACTTTGGTCGTATAAAACAGGTTCCCGAAAAAATGGGGTTTCTCAGCCCATAATACATTGCCACTGATAGAAGCATTGGTTACATTAGGCACTATTTTATTAAAGTTCAGCAAAATACCACCCGGATTCATTAACCTGTCGGCAGTAGGAAATTGCGAATCCCAGGTGATGGGATTGGTAACAATTGCATGAAATTTTTCATCGACCAAATAAGAAGGTACAAACCCATTTTTGAAAGTTCGCCAGCTAACCATACAACCCGTTTCTTCAGGTTTGTTACAGGGTTTCAAGGATCGATAATCGCCCGGGTCAACCGCCATACCCACCAGGTAAGCGGCTACCAGTTTTTTCTGTAAGGCTGTTCCATCAAAAAACTCTTTCAGCAATCTTTTGGCATGGGTGGTTCCCTGGCTATGAGATGCGATGATAATTGGTCGCCCATTATTAAAATGTTCCAGGTAATATTCAAAAGCGGTTTTAATATCCTGGTAAGCTATTTCAAAAGCTTTGTATGCTTCCAACGTGTCCATTGCATTTTTTGGAAAATAGCAGGATAGATGCGCCTGCCGGTACCTGGGAGAAAAAACCCTGCCAGCTTCATTAAAAACACTTGCCTGAAAAAGTATGGTAGAATAATCAGTTTTGGCATTTAAACGAGCATTATCAATGTTCGCATTGGAGCCGAATTCTTTGGCATTCTCAGTATAGGTAGTAGGATGTATAAAGAATACATCTACACTGGTATCGGGATAATATTTATCCAGTAAAGGCTTAGGTACACTGTCTGAAGGGTCTTTTTTATTTGGATGCGCTGCCCAATAATCCAGATTACTATAATCGGGCAGGCCGGTTGAACTTGAAAAAGTATACTGAGAAATAAACTTGTGGTAATTATTGCTGCATCCTGCCAGACACATGCCGGCAATTATGATCAATAAGAAAGGTTTGGGGTTCATCGCCTAAAGTTGATAAAAAATATCAATAATTCCTTCTTATCTACAGTTTGAGCTATTTCGGGGTAGTTTTGTAATTTTCCAGACAGTTTTCGAAATAACGATTGTTCATTTTAAAATAATTCAAATGGCTATTCCCGTAGTTGACCTGGCAGATTTTACAAGTGGTGATGCCGTAAAAAAAGCCGCTTTTGTACAAGCGCTTGGTAAAGCTTATGAAGAAGTGGGGTTTGTGGCAGTACAAAACCATGGCATACCCAACGAGTTGATTGCACGGCAATATGAGTATGTGCAACAATTTTTTTCCCTGCCGTTGGAAAAAAAACTCAAATATGAGATACCAAGACTGGCCGGACAACGGGGCTATACCAGCTTTGGTCGCGAACATGCCAAAGGCAGTGAGGCACCGGATTTGAAAGAATTTTTTCAATATGGTCAGATTGTTGAAGATAATGACGCCATCAAATCTGAGTACCCGGATAATGTTTCGGTAAGCGAAGTCGCTCATTTTAATCAAACCCTGTTTAATGCCTACCGGAACTTTGAGAAAAGTGGTAAATCATTGCTTTGTGCCATTTCTTTATACCTGGGATTGGAGGAGCATTATTTTGATGCATTTGTTGAAAAAGGAAACTCTATCCTTCGTTGCATTCATTATCCGCCCATTACCCAGGAACCCAAATCGGCTATTCGGGCGGAGCAACATGAAGATATTAACCTGATTACATTATTGGTAGGCGCTTCTGCAGATGGATTGCAGGTGTTAACCAAACAGGGTGAATGGGTAAATGTAACTTCTCTGCCCGACCAGATTGTGGTGAATGTGGGTGATATGTTGCAAAGACTAACGAATAATAAACTACGAAGCACTACCCACCGGGTGGTAAATCCTTCCAGAGATCTTTGGCATACCAGTCGGTTTTCGATGCCTTTCTTCCTGCATCCCCGAAGTGAAATGAGCCTGGCCTGTCTTGAAACCTGTATAGATGCAGCACATCCCAAAGCCTATCCGGATGCAACTGCCGGCGAATACCTGGATGAGCGTTTACGTGAGATTGGGTTAAAAAAATAAGTGACGGATATAAACGATTCAATAAAAATCCGAGGGGAATCATCCGACTCCCCTTTTTTATAAATATAATCCCCGGTTTTCTTTGAGCTGACGGGTGGATTTCCCTAATTTCCATTTTATAACTCTTTGTTCCTGTGCTATTATTTCGCCATATTCCATTTCTGCGGGCTGTGTTCTGGCACAGTATTACGGCTTTTGGAGGGCCGCAGGGACATATGGGTATGATGCTGAAAACCTTTGTTCATCGCAGAAAGGATCTTACGGAAGAGGAGCTGATTGAATACAATGGTTTTTGCCAGCTACTGCCCGGGGCGTCTTCCACCCAAACCCTTACCCTGATTGGTTATAAAAGAGGGGGGATTCCCCTCGCTATTATTACCCTGCTTATCTGGATATTACCTGCCAGTTTGATCATGGGGGCATTGTCTTTTCTATTGGATTATATTGACGACAGGAGCCTGAAAGTGGAAGTATTTCAGTTTATACGACCAATGGCTATCGGGTTTATTGCCTATTCTACTTATCGCATTTTTGGGGTGGCTGTGCATAATACGATTACACAAACCATTATGACTGCCGCCACGCTGGCAACATTTCTGGCTTTTAAAACACCCTGGGTATTTCCTGGGTTGATTATTGCGGCAGGTATTGCCACCAATTTCAGTGATAAACGGATACCGCAAAAAGGAGTTCCTCCAAAAAAAATCAAATGGGGTAATATTTTGATCTTTCTGGCCATTTTTGCGCTGGCAGGATATTTTTCAGAAACAGCCAGAAGACAGGACTGGCCAAATCGCAAGCCATTTAACCTGTTCGAAAATGCCTATCGTTTTGGGAGCCTGGTATTTGGTGGGGGTGATGTATTGATTCCATTGATGTATGAACAATATGTAACCCACTCGGAAACCAAACTGGTAAATGAACCCAAAAGTCATGTGCTCCAGATCAGTAAAGAAGATTTTTTAACAGGTTCCGGAGTGGTTAGGGCCATTCCCGGACCTGTTTTTTCCATTGGATCATTTACCGGTGGTATGGCACTGAGAGATGATGGACCTTCCATGCAACTGCTGGGATGTGTGATAGGTACCATTGCTATTTTTTTACCCAGTGCGTTACTGGTACTTTTTTTCTTTCCGGTTTGGAATAATCTTAAAAAATACGCGGTCATTTATCGATCCCTGGAAGGAATCAATGCAGCTGTGGTGGGTATTATGGCTGGCGCCACCTGTTACCTGATAAAAGACACTTTTTTGTTCCCCCTTTTTGAAGGCAAACCCATAGGTATCTGGAATTTGGTGATTGTAGTGGCTACTTTTTTGGTGCTGAATACCAATAAGATTCCGGCCCCCTTTATTGTATTGGGTTGCCTGGTATTGGGCTGGCTGGTAAGATTAGCCTAATATCCTTCTCCCAAAACCGCTGAGTAATTAGAGAAATCCTGTATATTAGAGTATGGTCACATTAGCATTATACAACTTGAAAGGCGGTGTTGGCAAAACGGCTGCCACCATTAATCTGGCGTATTTAGCTGCCAAAGAAGGCTATAAAACATTGGTTTGGGATATGGATCCCCAGGGATCTTCGTCCTTTTATCTTGGTGCAGAATCCTCAGTAAAAAATGAATCGAAAAAACTCCTGAACAGCGAAATAGGGCTTTTAGAAGCCGTACAAAGCACGACCTATGAAAACCTGGATATTATTCCTGCTGATCTTTCTGCGCGCCAGGCAGATGTGTTGTTAAGTGAAATGAAGCAATCCAAAAGAAAGATTTCAACGTTGCTGGGTTCTTTGAAAAAGGACTATGACCTGGTAATACTGGATTGTCCGCCGGGGATTTCTATTTTACATGATGCCATTTTTTTTGGAGCGGATTGGATAGTGATGCCGAATATCCCTACTACTTTATCGATACGCTCATTTGAAACAGTATTGAATTACTTTAAAGAGAATGATCTGGATGCTTCAAAACTGAAATGTTTTTTCAGTATGGTAGATCACCGGAAGAATTTACACCATGAGGTGATGAGTACATTTTATAAAGACAAATATTTCTTCAAAAGTTATATCCCTTATTTGAGTGATGTAGAAAAAATGGGTATTAACGAAGCGCCTCTGGAAACCTTTGCCCATAGCAGTTATGCAGCACAATGCTATCGCGATCTCTGGAAAGAAATCAGCAAAACCTGTATCCAATAACCGTTGCTGCCGGCAGTTTGTCCAAGACCTTGAAAAGATAATTACAATGAACAAAGAAATCACCTCCTGGTATAGTCCCGCATTGGGAAAAGAAATGCCGATTGCCACGTATGGACATTACGGGTTTGCCTTATTATTGATTCCAACGGCTGCGGCTGATTACCTGGAATATGAAAGATTTCAGTTGATAGATGCTTTGGCTCCCTATATCAATGCTGGCAAGTTGAAAGTGTTCAGCATTGACAGTATGAACAAAGAAAGCTGGATGAATAACGAAATGCTGCCGGAACATAAAGCGATTCGGCATAACCAGTTTAATGAATATGTATTTAATGAAGTAGTTCCTTTTATCCGCAATGCAACCAGCGAGGATACGATGATTTATACCAGCGGTGCATCTTTTGGGGCTTTGCATGCAATGAACCTGTTTTTGAAAAGGCCCGATATTTTAAACGGGGCCATTAGCATGAGTGGCGTGTATAAATTGACAGAATATACCAAAGGGTTTTTTGATGAGCAGGTATATTTTAACAGCCCGGAACATTATATGCCCAATCTGACCGATCCTTGGTATTTGGAAAAAATCAAGGCCAGTCATCATATACATATCTATACCGGCAGTGGCGATCATGAAGATCCCGAATCTTCCAAACGATTTGCCGGTATATTGTATGAAAAGGGCATCTGGTATGATCTGGATGTTTGGGGAACGGATATACCGCATGACTGGCCTACCTGGCGTAAAATGCTGCCTTATATCATTGATACAAAGTTTTAAATATTTCGATTACTGATCAGAATCTGTAAAAACCTCGTTAATTCGTACAACTTGGCTTGTACTCTGCACACCCTGCTTTAATATTACAGTTTAAAATAAGGATTTGAGAAAAAGGTTACCACTGGTTTTCATTATATTGTTTGCCTGTTGCTGCTATGGAGAAAAAGCCATGGCACAATATGTAACCATCAGTGGAACCGTCTATGATATCAGTGCCCGCAGACCATTGGAAGCCGTGGGTGTATTGAGCAGTTCCGGAAGAGGCACTATTACGGATTCCCTTGGCCGATATACTATCATTGTATTGGCCAAAGATTCTATCTGGTTTTCGCTGATTGGTAAAACGACTATTAAATACCCGGTAGATACTATCTCCAACCTGGAGAAATTCAATGTAATGATCCATTTACGGGCCAATGATCTGCCCGAAGTAAAAGTTCGAAACAGCTATTACAAATTCGATTCTTTGCAGAACCGGAAAGACTATGCCAAAATATTTGATTTTAAGAAACCGGGTTTGCGGTTAAGTAGTAATCCGGGGTATAATCCGGGCGGACTAACCGTTGGTTTTGACCTGGATGAGATCATCAATATGTTTCGTGTTAAAAGAAACCGGAGTATCCTGAACTTGCAGAAACGATTGGTAGAACAGGAGCAGGATAAATATGTGAGCAACCGTTTCAGTAAACAGTTTGTTAGAAAGATTACCAAACTGCAATCGCCCGAACTGGATACTTTCATGAATCGTTACCGGCCATCTTATGATGTGGTAACCAAGTTGAATGAGCTGGAACTTGGCTATTATGTTGAGAAATGTTTCGAAACCTATAAGTCGATAAAATATAACTGGAAGGGTGCGCTGCGCAAGCGGGATGATTAAATTTCCGTGCAGGAATCAGGATAATTCAATACTACACACTAGCTTTTAATAAAGCTTCTGATGCGGTTTCCCCTAATAATTTTATCATCGGCAATAAAGCACCAAAACGTGCATCGGTACTGTGTCCCTGTTTCCATCTATGGTAGATTTGTTGCGCAATCACTGCGTTTTTGAATAAGCCGAATACATAGTAAAATAAAATATCAGAAAGATCGCGACCCGTTTTGGTTGCATATCGTTCAATCAATTCTTTTCTACTGAAATTACCTGGTAACCAGGTAAGGTTATAATGTTTAAAAACAGCCGCTTCCTCTGCTTCAAACCAATACGCAAGACTGGCACCCAGATCCATCAATGGATCTCCAACCGTTGACATTTCCCAATCCAATACACCGATTATTTCCGATAGGTTTTCTGGGTTTAATATCAGGTTATCGTATTTATAATCATTATGGAGAAAGGTCGGAGTTTGGGAACGTGGCTGATTTTTCTGAATCCAGTCGGCAATCCCATTCAAAGTTTCGATGGTATCTGTTTCTGCTGTATAATATCTTTTTATCCATCCTTCCACCTGTCGTGAAACATATCCTTCGGGTTTACCCAATTGTATTAACCCGGTAGATGCAATATTTAATGAATGAAGTAAAGCAAGATTATCTACCAATGCAGCAGAAACTTTTTGAAAAGTATCGGCTGAAATATGCATTCCCGGTGCATTGGAAGCCCGAAGGATTATGCCTTCCATACTTTCCATAATATAAAATGGAGCCCCAATAATATCCGGGATATCGCAGTAAATAATGGGTGTGGGAACTTTTGCAAAATGAGGTTTGAGTAAACTTAATACACGAAACTCCCTGCCCATATCATGGGCAGATTTAATATTGGCGCCCAGGGGTGGCCTGCGTAGAACATAGGCTTTGTTGGCGGTTTGCAAAGAATACGTAAGGTTTGAATATCCTCCGGTATAACGGGTTATATGCTGTATGGTTTCTAACCCGCTTTCCTTTTCTTGCAGATAATGATTCAGCAAACCCAGATCCAGGTTTTCATTTTCGGTTAAGGGTACAGTATTTGCCGGTGTATGCATCTATTCTATTTTATGAGAAAAATAATTCTGACTAGAAGTTTACTAAAATATCAGGACCTGTTTTTCTTTCTGATATCTAAGCCATATTTTTTTAAAATACTCAAAGCAAGACTTTGTTTATGTACTTCATCAGCTCCATCCCAGATACGTGCGCCCCGTTCATGCTGGTATAAACTGGCCAATAAGGTTTCATCGGATAAACCCATGGCACCATGTGCCTGTATGGCCCGGTCAAGCACTTTTACAACCATATTGGCTACGTAAAATTTAATAGCCGCAATCTCATCACGGGTTTGAGAAGCGCCATACAGATCAATATTGTGAGCGGTGCGTAATACCAATAATCGGGAAGCATCAATTTCTACACGGCTCTCGGCAATAAATCCCTGTATAAATTGTTTTTCACCCAACATCACCCCGGGTTCCATTTCCCGGGTAACAGATCGCTGACATAACAAATCAAATGCTTTCTCTGCAATACCCACCCATCGCATACAGTGATGGATACGTCCGGGTCCTAATCTTTCCTGTGCCAGTTTGAATCCCATACCTTCTTCTCCAATAAGATTCGTTACCGGTACACGACAATTGTTATAACGGATCTCTGCATGACTGGCCCATCCTTCTCCTTTTTCTCCGAATACGGGAATATTGCGAATAAATTCAAAGCCCGGTGTATCAGTAGGAACAATAATCATGCTGGCACGTTGGTGTGGAGCCGCATCGGGATGGGTAATAGCCATTACCACAGCAAAAGCAGCACCCTCGGCAGAGGAAGTGAACCATTTATGACCATTGATAATATACGCATCACCTTCCCGAACAGCCGTGGTGGCCATTAATACAGGATTGGATCCGGGAAATTCAGGCTCCGTCATCGAAAAACAACTCCTGATTTTTCCTTCCAGTAAAGGCGCTAAAAATTTTTCTTTGACAGAAGCGGAGCCGAATTTGCTGATCAGTTCTGTATTGCCGATATCGGGTGGCTGGCAATTAAAAGTATATTGACCATAATAAGGAGCCAAAGATAATACTTCACTGATTTGTCCGAATTCACAAAGCGTTAATCCCAGTCCGCCTTCTGCAACCGGAAGATGCAGGTTCCACAAACCCAGCGCTTTTACTTTTTCCCGTTTTTCCTGTAAAATGATTTCCGTTTTTTTAAATGGGCGTGTATGATGGTCTTTTTCAAGAGGTATCAATTCATCTATAACAAACTGTCTGATTGTGGGCAGTAGTTCTTTTAATTTCTCAGTAACAAAAATGGCTTCCATATCTTTTGGTATTAGAATACAATCATCTTATCCCTTTTCTTAATTCCACAATCTCTACGCTTGATCAAATCGTGATACCCCCATCAGCAGTAAATAGCGTGCCCGTGCAATAAGCAGATGCTTCAGATGCCAGGAATAAGGCAAGGCCGGCAATTTCTTCTACCGTTCCCATTCTTCCTAATGGCAAATGTTTGATAAATCCTGCTAACCATTTTTCATTCTGCCATAATGCTTCGGAGAATTTGGTTTTGATCAAACCCGGACAAATTGCGTTCACCCTGATTTTATCTGTACCCCATTCTTTGGCCATTACTTTTGTGAGCATATTTAAAGCAGCTTTCGAAACAGAATACATACCCAATCCAGGATCGGGTGTCAATCCGGCAATTGAACTGATATTTATCACGCTGCCACCCCCACTTTGTTTCATAATTGGATATACCAGTTTGCATAGCTCAAAAGGCGCTTTCAGATTTACATCTATAATTTTAGTAAAAGCCCATTCTTCGCAGGTAACGATTGGGCCGTATACCGGGTTGGCAGCAGCATTGTTTACCAGTATATCAATGCTTCCATATAGAGCCATTGTTTTTTCAATCAGCATTTTGCAATCTTCCAAATTGCCTGCATTGGCGGCAATACCTGTACAAATGCCACCGGCTGCTGTGATTTCGGCAGATACATTATCCAGGTCTTCCTGTTTTCGGGAATTGATCACCAGGTTGGCACCACAAGAAGCATATAAACGGGCTATGGCTTCGCCGATTCCTTTACTGGCACCGGTTATCAGGGCAGTCTTGCCTTTCAGGTTAAATAGTTGATTGGGCTCCATTAGCAAGTTATTTAAGTATCTTTTTTCTGGTCAAATTGCAGTTAAATTTTACTTCTCTGTACTCTGGACATAGCAGACAAAAACTGCTCCTTCACTTTTTTCCTGAACCAGGTGGGGGCCAGTCTTTTAAAGAACCACATTTTCCTGGCATCTTTTGGTAAAATGATATACAATTCATGTTTACCTGCCCTGGTTAGTATCTCTTTTGCCACTGTATCTGCTTCCAGTCCGGATTTTTCTATAAATCGCTGGGTTGCTTTTTTTACCATCTCCCCCCCTCTGGCAAATTGAATTACATTGGTTTTAAAATAAGTGGGTAGTATACAGGAAACCCTGATACCGTGATCCATGAGTTCACCATATAAAGTTTCACTTATGGCTAATACTGCGGCCTTGGTCATATTATAGGCTGCCATGGTAGGCGCGCAACCAATAGCGGCAGCGCTTGCGGTGTTGAGAATATGTCCAGACCGTTGTTGTTTCATAATGGGAATAAAATAGTGGCAGCCATATAATACACCCATCTGGTTAATACTTACCATCCATTCATAATTCTCGAGACTATATTCTTCAAAAACACCCCCATCACCCACGCCGGCATTATTAAATAAGAGGTCAATACCACCGGTGGTGCTTAAAAAAACCTTAACCACATCCTGGTATTGATCTTTATCCGATACATCCAATGGAAAAATAAGTGGGACACCGCCCGCATTTTCAATCTCTTTTCCTGCTGCTTCCAGTGTAGTGATATTGATATCGGCCATACCAATTGTCCAGCCATCATTGGCCAATTCCAGTGCGAGTGCTTTACCCAAACCTGAAGCAGCGCCTGTAATAAATGCTCTTTTTTGAGGGTAGGTCAAAGAAAGCTGATACATATGGCAATTTTAATGATAAGTAAATTTTTAGCAATCGTAATGGAAGCCCCCTTAATTTTATTCATGAATTTACACATCAAAAAAATGAAAAGGCCGATTAGACCGAATTATTTGTCAATCTTGGCCATTCATCCTATGATAAACCAATTGGATATAAAATATTTTTATCTTTAGCCGATTTTAAAAACTTCAGCCTTTGAAACGTTTGTATACGCCCCTGTTCGCTTTTATTTTTTTAGTTGCCTGTAAGAGCAAAAAAGAAGAAGCCAATCCACAACAAAAGCCTGCTCAACCTGCCACTATTGTAGATGTGTTGGTTGCACAGCCGCAAACAATTAGTAACCGCATAGAAGCCAATGGATCCGTTGTGGCCATGGAATATGTTGACCTTCATTCAGAGGTGATAGGCAGACTAACTTACCTGAATGTTCCGGAAGGTTCTTTTGTAAAACAAGGTACGATCATTGCAAAAATCTATGATGCAGATTTACAGGCACAACTGGCAAAATCAAAAGTATTGCTGGATATAGCCCAGAAGAATGAAGCACGTTTGGGCAAACTATTAGCTATAAACGGAGTTAATCAATCCGATTATGATGCGGCATTGAGTGCTGTTGACGGGTATAAAGCAGATATAGCATATACTGAATCATTGATTGCAAAAACGGTTATCAAAGCTCCATTTAGCGGAGTCGTTGGTCTTCGTCAGGTAAGTCTGGGGGCCTTTCTCTTAACTACTAATATCATCTGTTCCATTCAACAGGTTGATAAAGTAAAGGTTGATTTTACCTTACCCGAAGAGTACAGTACCTATATTAAAAAAGGAAATACCGTAGATGTATTGGTAAGCACACCTGCAGAAAGCATTGAAAAAGCCACCATTATTGCGATTGAACCACAGGTTAACCAGTTAACCCGTAACCTGAAAGTGAGGGCTATTCTTAAAGGAGGCAAAGTAAATCCGGGTGCATTTGTAAAAGTGTATGTTTCCTCATCTGGCACAGATAAAAAATCGATTTTGGTTCCAACGAATTCCATCATTCCCGATGATAAGAACAAACAGATAGTTCTTGTGAAAAGTGGTAAAGCTTCATTCGTGAATGTGAAAACAGGTGTCAGACAATCCGATTTTGTAGAAGTAGTATCGGGTATTAATCCGGGTGATAGTGTAGTGGTAACAGGAGTATTGTTCGCCAAACCCAAAGGAGCACTTAAGGTAAGAAGTGTGAAAACCCTTGAGCAATTAAAAAACTAGTCCGATCAAATTAGATAGTATTGTTGACCCCTTCTTTCAAAACAGTATAGAGAGACAAATATGAATATTTCTGAATTATCGTTGAAAAGACCGGTACTCGCTACTGTGATGAACCTGATGATCATTTTGTTTGGGGTAGTGGGGTATACATTCCTGGCCGTGCGTGATTATCCGGCCATTGATCCGCCTATTATTAGTATCAGTACCAGTTATACAGGTGCCAATGCCGATATTATTGAAAGTCAGATTACGGAACCACTGGAAAAACAAGTGAATGGTATTCCCGGTATTCGTACCATTAGCTCTTCCAGTACTTTAGGTAATAGCCAGATCACAGTTGAGTTTAATTTGGGCGTTGATCTGGAAGCAGCTGCCAGTGATGTGAGAGATAAAGTGGGACAGGCACAAAGAAGTTTACCTACCGATATTGATGCACCACCTGTTGTTTCAAAAGCAGATGCGAATAGTGATTTTATCCTGATTCTTGCCATTCAGAGTCATACCAAAAATATTATGGAACTCAGCGATTATGCTGAAACAGTTCTGCAACAACAATTACAAACCATTAATGATGTAAGCTCTGTTAACCTGTTCGGTCAAAAACGTTACGCTATGCGTTTATGGATTGATCCGAATAAGATGAGTGCACATAATGTGGCATTTAACGATATCAGTAATACATTGAATTCTGAAAACGTGGAATTGCCTCCCGGGAAAATCTATGGTAACAATACCGAAATGATTATCCGTGCCCTGGGAAGATTAACCAATGAGCAACAGTTTCGTGATCTGATCATCAAAGAAGATTCATCTGGTATTGTTCGCTTGAATGATGTGGCTAGTGTGGAACTCGGTCCTGAACAACCTGAGCAGGCCTGGAAATACAATGGCGTGAATGCAGTGGGATTGGCCATTATTCCCCAACCCGGCGCTAATAATATTCAGATTGCCGATGAGTTTTATAAAAGATTGGATCAGATCAAAAAATCAAATAAATCGGATATCGAGTATAGTGTATTGATCGATAATACGGTAAATATCCGCAGATCATTGGCTGAAGTAAAAGAGACTTTACTAATCTCTTTTGGTCTGGTGGTATTGGTGATTTTCTTCTTCTTCCGAAACTGGCTGATTGCATTGCGTCCGTTGATAGATATCCCGATATCGCTGGTGGCTACTTTCTTTATCATGTATATCTCAGGGTTTTCCATTAATATCTTAACGCTGTTGGGTATTGTACTGGCAACCGGATTGGTGGTGGATGATGGGATTGTGGTAACAGAAAATATCTTCCGAAAAGCAGAAGAAGGATTGCCGATCAAGAAAGCAGCTTTAGAAGGAAGTAAAGAAATCTTTTTTGCGGTGATTTCAACCTCCATCACGTTGGCCGTGGTGTTCCTTCCCGTAATCTTTCTGGAAGGTTTCGTCGGCCGTTTGTTTCGTGAATTTGGGGTTACCCTTGCCGCTGCCGTATTGATATCAGCATTTGTATCTCTTACCATTACACCGGTATTGAATGTTTATCTGAATACAAAGAATGCACATGAAGGTTGGTTCTATAAAAAAACTGAACCGTTTTTTGTAGGCATGGAATCAGGGTATAAGAATCTGCTGAAAAATTTTATGAAGATCAGGTGGGCTGCCTGGGTGATTGTAGTTGTTTGCGGATTTATGATCTGGTGGATATTAAGAGGTTTACAAAGTGAGATTGCTCCTTTGGAAGACAGAAGCAGTATTCGTATCAGTCTTACCGCTGCTGAAGGCACCAGTTTTAACGCCATGTCGAATATGACAGATAAAGTGTCCAACTACCTCTATGATTCTGTTCCGGAAAGAGATTTTGTATTTGCCAGAACTGCAGGTGGTTTTGGAGGAGGTAACTCGGTGAACAGCTCCCAGCCGAGGGTTGGTCTGATAGATCCTTCTTTAAGAACAAGAGGCCAAACAGAAATTGCCAATGATCTGCAAAAGAAACTGGCGCGTTTTAATGATGCCCGGATATTTGCGATACAGGAACAAACGATTTCGGTGGGTTCAGGATCAAGAGGTGCATTACCTATCCAATTTATCCTGCAAAACCAGGATTTGAATAAATTGAAAGAAGTGATTCCTAAATTTCTGGATGAAGTAAGAAAAGATAAAACTTTTTCAAACTCTGATGTAAACCTTAAGTTCAATAAACCGGAAGTACAATTAACAGTTGACCGTACAAAAGTAAAAGACCTTGGGTTATCTTCTACAGATGTATTGAGTGCTGTTCAGGCAGCGTTCAGTGGCGGACGACTCGCGTATTTTATTATGAATGGGTACCAATACCAGGTAATTGCCCAGGTTGACAGGGAACAACGGAATAATACAAACGATATTAAAAACCTCTACGTTAAAAATTCAAGAGGAGATAATATTCCATTGGATGCCGTTGTGCATATGGAAGAAAGCAGTAACCCGTCTACCCTG
Organism: uncultured Bacteroidota bacterium; assembly: GCA_903926855.1. GTDB lineage: Bacteria > Bacteroidota > Bacteroidia > Chitinophagales > Chitinophagaceae > Sediminibacterium. The sequence goes on from CAIYKV010000039.1 coordinate 14,820, forward strand.
TATCACTTTAACCGATATAAAGCCGCAACCATTTCTGCTTCATTAGCCGATGGCAAAACAATCGGTGATGGTATCAAAGCCATGCAGGCAATTGGTGCTAAGCTGCTGGATGAAAGTTACCAGACATCCTTAAATGGCCCTTCCAGAGATTATTCAGAAAGTTCTTCCAATATCGTTTTTGCATTTGGATTGGCTTTGATACTGATTTATCTGGTATTGGCTGCCCAATTTGAAAGCTTCCTCGATCCATTTACGATTATGATTACCGTGCCATTGGCATTGGCCGGGGCCTTGCTAAGTTTATACTTATTCAATCAAACGCTGAATATCTTCTCTGAAATTGGTATGATC
>CAIYKV010000040.1 GCA_903926855.1 uncultured Bacteroidota bacterium
CCGGTATGGCCAGTATTCCATAAACAATCGGGATTTTCCAGTACTCTTTATTGTAGGCCTGGCCCCAGCCCGGCAAAATAGCTGACCGGCGCGTAGCAATACGCGGGTCATGTTTTTTGACAGAATCTTTTTTGGGTGCTGCTTTTGTAAGAAGACTATCCTTATAAACGGTTGAATCTTTTTTGGAAGACAATAAGGAGCTTGCAGATAACATTTTCTTCTCGCTTTGCGCCCAACTGTTATACAATTGAAATGAAAAGAAAGCAAATAATATGAAGGCCCTGACAATTTTCATGGATAGATTAGCTGACCGTTACATTCATTGCATCCAGTATTTTATTGAGTTCTTCGAGAGAATAATATTCAATACTAATGCTTCCATATCCTTTTTTATTATGGATCATTTTCACTTTGGTGGCAAAATGAGAAGCTAAGTTATCTTCAATTTTTTTGTAAGCAGGAGGAAGGTCCGACTTTACGGAAGTTTTAACACTGCTGCTTTTTTCAGCAGTATACATTTTCCTGACCAATTCTTCTGTTTGTCTTACGCTTAATTCTTTTTCCAGTATCTCCTTGTACACAAACAGTTGCTTATCGATGGTGTCAATCGTTACCAGTGCTCTGGCATGACCCATACTCAGACTACCATTACGAACGGATAATTGAATATCGGGTGGTAGTTTCAGTAGGCGGATATAATTAGTAACTGTGCTCCTTTCTTTACCCATTCTCTCAGCAACCTGTTCCTGTGTATAATCCAGTTCTTCCATCATTCGTTTATAACTGATGGCTATCTCAACTGCATTCAGGTCTTCGCGCTGCAGATTTTCCAATAATGCAAGCTCTAGTAATTGTTGATCATTTGCCTGACGCACATAGGCCGGTACATCTTTTAATCCGGCAATTTTTGATGCCCTAAAACGACGTTCACCCGCAATTAACTGGTATTTTCCACCCGCTAATTTGGTAACTGTAAGCGGTTGAATGATATCATGCAATTTAATGGAAGCGGCTAATTCATGTAATGCCTGTTCATCAAAATCTCTTCTAGGCTGTTTTGGATTGATTTGAATATCTGAGAGTGGAATACGTGATGTATGGGTAACCTGTTCTACGATTTCTGTTTTCAATGCGCCTGCAGTCGTTTTCAGGTCTGCATCAATATTTTGTAGTAAAGAACGGAGGCCTTTTCCGATCAGGTCTTTATTTTGCTTTGGGGTACTCATTTTGAAATTGTAATTAATAATTAGTAATTAGTAATAGTTGAGAGATATGGCACTGTCATTACTAATTTATTCAATGATTCTTTCCTGGTTTGACATTTTCGTCATCCCGTTTTTTTGTAAAATTTCTTTAGCAAGATTGAGATAATTGATGGCTCCTTTACTTTCGGCATCATACAAAATCACAGGTTTACCCACACTCGGGGCTTCACTTAACCGTGTATTCCTATGAATAATGGTATCGAAAACCATTTCATCAAAATGCCTTCTAACTTCGCTAACCACCTGGTTGCATAAACGTAAACGGCCATCATATAAAGTCATAAGAATTCCTTCGATCTGAAGCTCGGGATTAAGCCGGTTTTGCACAATTTTGATGGTGTTTAATAATTTACCGAGTCCTTCTAACGCAAAAAACTCACATTGAACCGGAACGATCACACTATTGGCAGCTACCAATGAGTTAACTGTAATCAAGCCAAGGGAAGGAGAGCAGTCAATAATAATAAAATCATACCTGTCACGAACTGCGTCTAGTATGCCTTTTAATACGTTCTCCCGATTCGGATAGTTGATCATTTCGATTTCGGCACCTACCAGGTCAATATGCGAAGGAATAATATCGAGGTTAGGAACATCGCTTTTCAAAATTACATCTGCTGCCTGTGCATTATTTACCATGCAGTCGTATAAACTGTTGGTGATATTGTGAAGGTCAAATCCTACCCCGGTTGTGCTGTTTGCCTGTGGATCTGCATCTACCAACAATGTTTTAAATTCAAGTACAGCCAAACTAGCTGCCACATTTATTGCAGAAGTCGTTTTACCAACGCCACCTTTTTGATTGGCTACTCCAATAATTCTCGCCATAATTCAGAAACCCCCAGGGCTTTTTATGATTAAAATGATATATCAATGGTTTCACCAATAGCAGGCAATAATAGGGTTTTCTGCGATGCCTGGAAACTGGCAACTGCTTCTTTCCTGTCTATTTTAATAAATCCAAAAGTATCGTAATGCACACCTACTATTGTATTACACTGAATAAAATCAGCAGATTTTACGGCATCTGCTATATCCATGGTGAAGTTATCTCCAATGGGTAAGACTGCAAAGTTGAGTTTTGCCCATCCGGGTATTAGCTTCATATCCAGGGTTAATGCGGTATCACCACTATAGTAAAAATTACCTTCTTCACTGGTAAAAACAAATCCCATTGGATTACCGCCATAGCTACCATCCGGCAGCCCACTGCTATGCTGGGCAACCACACATTTTACCGTCCCGAAATCAAAATTCCATTTTCCACCCGTATTCATAGGATGGGTATTGGAAATGCCCTGCTTGTTTAGCCATTCATGAATTTCCCAGTTTGCCACTACTTTGCACCCGGTTCTTTTAGCGATGCTGATGCAATCTGCAATATGATCGGCATGGCCATGAGACAGGAAAATATAATCTGCTTCAATTGAATCGGGTTGAATATCTTTCGCCAGTTCATTATGCAGGATAAAGGGGTCAAAAACAATGTTTTTGCCTTTGATAATTACACCAAAACAGGAGTGCCCGTAATAAGTGAGTTTCATAGTGAGTTTCTTTTTGAAAGTCGTCAAAAATACACTTTAGGCCA
>CAIYKV010000041.1 GCA_903926855.1 uncultured Bacteroidota bacterium
AAGCTAATTTTTGCAGGCTGTCTTGTTTACTGATTATGCCCTGGTTTTCAGTGATAATTTGTAAGGCAGGTTTTCTTTCTTTTACACGCGGTTTGTCAATTTCCTTTAATAAGGGAACCTGTATACTATCGTAAAAAGCATAGGATTGGGCATACTGTTTTCGGGTATAGTTCAGATCGCCCAGCAGTAAAAAACTCTCCTGTCTTTGTAAAGGATTGTTGAAATTATAATGAATGCTTTTGAGTAAAAGTGATTGTGCTGCCGTATAATTTTTTCTTTTCAGTTCCAGTGCCGCCGCCGCATAATAGATCACATCCCGGTTGGCTTCATATTTATCTCTTTTGGCCATTCTTAATAATTCGTCAAGATTTCTTTGCAGAGCATTTTCTTCATTCGCGTTTGACAGAGATACAATATTGAGCCTGGCATATACTTCCATCAAAGGATCTGAAGTATGTCGGATAGCACTTTCAAAGGATGTGATGGCTTCAGGTGCTTTTTGCCCCAATTGAAATAACTGTCCGGCCAGGTATTCCCATCTTGCCATTTCAGACCTGTCGCCTGAAGGTTTTACCAGTGCTTTTTTTAATTGAATAGCGGCTGCTGTATATTCTTTCTGTTTATAGAGTACATAGGCACTCATTTCATACAGGTCATCTTTTAAGCGGGCCGGGAAATTGGGATCGGCTCTTAAAATTTCAAGAAGGCTGGTTGCTTCTATGTATTTGCCCTGTTCAATATAATTTCTTGCCTGTAAAATAAAACTCTCATTCCTGCTGGGAGGAACACTCATGATTTTTTTCCAGAGATTCTTAGTTTCTTTGGTAGCGATTGTAAATACGCCATTGGTATTGCTGGCATTACTACCTATGGGAATATCATAACCATCATCTTTGGGGGCAAAAGCATAATTGATATATTGAAATACGGTAGTGGCAGAATCAAAGTTCTTTCTAAAAAGATACGCTTTGCCCATTAACAGGTATAGTTTGTCAACCCAATCACTGCGCAGATCATGTAATAGAATACCAGATACACATTTATAAATAACCGAATCAAGATGGTCTTTTGCGGTTACATCGAGACTGTATTTATAAAAAGGCAATAGTTCTGTATAATCATCGGTATGCGCAGCTTTTGCTTTCTCAATGATCTCGTTTAGTTTATTATTGGCATTGAAATAATAATTAAAACGGCTGGTGAGATCATTATAAAATCGCCTTGGGGCAGTGAATTTGTTTTCGCCAGTTCTTTCTGCAGGCAATACCCTTGAGTCGTATTTAGCGGGTTTAGGAACATCGATGGTTGTATTGGGTTGCGCAAAAAGCAGGGAGCCGTTTAGCAGAAAGCAAATAGCGAAAATGGCCGTATTCAATCGGATATTGTGCCGGCTGTATATGCGTAATGGGCTCGGGTACATAAAATGTGTTTAAAAATACAGCTATTTCTTAATTAGGGATGTTGAAAAAGCGGATAGATTATTACCTTTAACCCGATTTAACAATATGGCTAAAACAGAAATCAATAATACCCTTAGTCGCCTGCGTAATAGTTACCGTCTGGTAGTGATGAATGATGATACCTATGAAGAGGTGGTTACTTTCCGTTTATCGAGATTGAGTGTCTATATTGGGCTAAGTACGGTATTTGTTTTATTGGTTGGGTTGACCATTGCCCTAATCTCATTTTCTCCGCTCAAATACTATATTCCCGGATATGGAACACGCGAGAGCCGTTCTGAGTTACAGGTATTAAAAATCAGGACCGATTCATTGGAGCAGGCATTACGGTATCAGGATCAGTACCTGGATGGGGTTAAAAAAGTACTAACAGGGAATACCCCTATGAAGTTGGATACGATACCTGCTGTTGTTCCTAAAACAGAAGCTTCCAGCGACTAATTTCTGATTATGCCTGTAAATAAGCAAGCCTCTTTACTACAATATAGCGGACTGGCATTCCAATTACTATTGGCTTTGGGAGCTGCAGTATATGCAGGTTATTGGATAGATAAATGGATAGCTTTCCGGATCCCAATAGGCATCTGGTTATTACCTTTACTCGTATTAATTGGTATTTTAGTAAAAGTGGTGAAGGATACCTCAAAAAAATAAAATAATGAAAGAGTTTTTCAAGCGAATCAGGGCATTAATATATCTATTGTTGATTGTAAGTATTGTACTGGATTATTTTTGGAAAACCGCGGTGGAATTGAAGATAGATCCCATTGTGGTGATTAGTGCCAACCTGATTCTGTTTGCCTTTAGTGTGGTGAATATTTATTTCCAGTCAAGAAATATCCATAACCCAAATCCCAATGCGGTGATTCGTGGAGTAATGGCGGGTATGTTTTTAAAATTATTCGGACTAGCCGCGGCAGCTGTTATTTATCTTTTTGCTGCCGGTGGGGGAAGAAGTGTTAATGCTTTATTTGTAAGTATGGGATTATATATTTTGTATACCTGGCTGGAAGTGCGTATTTCTTTACAGCTGAATCCTAAAAAATAATGCCTGCGAAAGAACATCCTATGCAGGCTTTGTCGGGTTACCTGCCTGACGGTAGTTTTGAGAAAGTAGTGCAATATCTGCATCATTACAAAGTTCATTTAACGATTACCAAACAACGTAAATCCGTTCTTGGCGATTATCGGCATGCTGGGGGATGGGGACGTAATCACCAGATCAGCATCAACGGTAATCTCAACAAATTCGAATTCCTGATCACCTTATTGCATGAACTGGCACACCTGCTCACATTTGAGCTGCATAAGAACAAAGTAGAACCTCACGGGAAAGAATGGAAAAATCAATTCAGTCGATTGCTGATTGATTTTGTACAACAGAAAATATTTCCATCGGATATTGAAAAAGCATTGCAGCGATCTATTATCAATCCTGCCGCCACTGCCAATGGCGAAACAGATTTACTACTGGTTCTCAGAAAATATGATCCCACCAAGAAAGAAGGGTATGTGTTTGTGATCGATGTTCCCGAAGGAGCTGTATTTCAAACAGACAATGGAAAAGTATTCCGAAAAGGAGAGAAGCGGAGAAAAAGATATACCTGTGTTGAAATCAAAACCGGACTTCAGTATTCATTTAGTGCGATTAGTGAGGTGAGGTTAATTTGAAAATTAGTTAATTTGAAAATTTGAAAATGGGTATTAGGTTAATCCTAGATGTTCATTTTCAAATTTTCAAATTGCCACATTTTCAAATTACTAAGCTACTGCCTGCTTAACCAGTTCCGCGGCTTCGCTGAGTTCGATGGCAGACTCTACTTTTAGGCCGCTTTCATCGATTAGTTTTTTGGCTTCAACGGCATTGGTTCCCTGTAAACGAACAATGATGGGGATATTGATATTGCCCATTTTATTATATGCTTCGATAACACCGGCGGCAACCCTGTCGCAACGAACAATACCACCAAAAATATTGATCAGAATCGCTTTTACATTTGGGTCTTTTAAAATGATACGGAAACCGGCTTCAACGGTTTGTGCGTTGGCTGATCCGCCTACATCCAGGAAGTTGGCAGGTTCTCCGCCACTCAGTTTAATCATATCCATAGTAGCCATGGCCAAACCTGCTCCGTTTACCATACAACCCACATTACCGTCCAGTTTTACAAAATTGAGGTTATACTGACCTGCTTCTACTTCTGTAGGGTCTTCTTCAGTGACATCTCTTAACGCTGCAATATCCGGGTGACGCATCAGGGCATTGTCGTCGATATTCATCTTACAGTCAACGGCTATGATTTTGTCATCACTGGTCTTAAATAAAGGGTTGATTTCCAGCATACTGCAATCCAGGCCCACATATGCATTGTACAGATTGGTAACAAACTTTACGCAACTTTTAAAAGCTTCGCCGGAAAGACCCAGGTTAAAGGCAATTTTTCTAGCCTGGAATCCTTGTAAGCCCCCCCCGGGATGAACCCATTCTTTGAATATTTTTTCAGGGGTTTTATGCGCTACTTCTTCAATATCCATCCCCCCTTCTGTGCTATACATTACCACATTCATTCCTTTGGCACGATCGAGCAAAATGGATAAGTAGAATTCTTTTACAGGGTTGGCTCCCGGGTAATATACATCCTGGGCAACCAGTATTTTATTTACTTTTTTACCTGCAGCACCGGTTTGAATGGTAACCAGGGTACCGCCCAGTATGTTTTTGGCAATTGTGGTAACATCTTCCAGACTTTTGGCAACGGCCACTCCTCTTTGTTCGCTGCCTGCAATTTTACCTTTTCCACGTCCACCCGCATGTATCTGGGCCTTGATCACTGCAAAACTGTTACCAGTTTGTGTTTTAATCTGGCGATACGCTTCTTCAGCGGCCATTACCGTATCAACGGCAATACCTTCCTGAACGGGAACATTGTA
>CAIYKV010000042.1 GCA_903926855.1 uncultured Bacteroidota bacterium
AAGGAGGGGCGGTGAAAATCGAATATTGAACAAGGAATTTCGAAGGTGAGGCAATGAATATCGAATATTGAACAAGGAATTTCGAAGGAGGGGCGGTGAATATCGAATATTGAACAAGGAATTTTGAAGGTGAGGCAATGAATATCGAATATTGAACAAGGAATTTCGAAGGAGGGGCAGTGAATATCGAATATTGAACAAGGAATTTTGAAGGAGGAGATAAACAGGTATTAATACGCAATTTTCAATGGTTCTTTTTTGAGAATTTAGTTGTTGAGAAGTTAATCACTTTTTATCGCTGAGTTATTTATGGAAAGAACATTTGATTTGGAAGAGCGATTGATACATTTTTCAGTTGCGATAATAAAGCTTACTGAAAAATTTCCACGATCATTTTCGGGTAATCATTTGGCAAGTCAACTGGTAAGAAGTGGGGTATCCCCTTCTTTACAATATGGTGAAGCACAGGCCGCAGAATCAAGAAATGATTTCATTCATAAAATGAAAATTGCATTAAAAGAATTAAGAGAAGCGCAAAATGGGTTGAAGATTGTTAGCCAACTCTCATGGCTTGAGATGGGGATAGTATCCAATGAAATTAAGGAATGCACCGAATTAATATCCATATTTGTTAAATGTATCCAAACCGCCAAAAAAAATAATCAATTGAATATAAAATAAGAAGAAGGGAATATCGAATATCGAACAAGGAATTTCGAAGGAAGGAGATAGAATGGCGAATATTGAAAAAGGAATTTCGAACGGATGAAATAAAAAATTCTTCGACATTTATCATTCCTTGTTCATTATTCGATATTTTTATTTTTTTATGGTGAAAAAAATCGTCATCCTCGGTCCGGAATCAACAGGCAAAAGCACGCTTTGTGAATTGCTGGCCCAATATTTTGGAACAGAATGGTGCCCGGAGTTTGCCAGGGAATATTTAATGACCAATGGGAAAGATTATGATTTTGATGACCTGTTAACTATTGCAAAAGGTCAATTGGCGCTGGAAGATGAGTATTCGGCGATAGTGAACAACCAATGGTCAAAAGTGGATGCAAAAAAATGGGTAAACTCACAAACACTGTCAACCAGTTCAAATCCTCCCTTACTTTTTATAGATACAGATATGTATGTGATGAAAGTATGGGCTGAGTATGTATTTAATAAATGTCACCAGTTTATTCTCAACGAAATTGTATCAAGAGAATACGATCTGTATATATTATGTGATGTTGATCTTCCCTGGGTAAAGGATGAATTACGTGAGTATCCCGACGAAGCAAACCGAAAAGAATTGTATTATATCTATAAAGACCTGCTGACCAACCAGCATGTTCCCTGGGTTGAGATTCATGGAAATTATGAAGAAAGGGTGCAATCTGCGATTGACGCAGTTAAACAAATGGCCAATAGGTAATTGGCTATTTTTTTAATAGACTGATAATATCTTCATCATCTTCTATATTATGCATCTGTTGTAATATCTGAGGATATCTCCAACTCACCCTTCTGCTCATCGGTTTTACAGAAAAGCGTTTGGGATTTGGCAAACAGGCAATGATCAGGGCAGCTTCCTGTCTGCTGAGGTCTTTGGCAGATTTTCCAAAATAAGCATGTGCCGCTGCATCAATACCAAAAATACCCGGACCCATTTCAATTACATTCAGGTATACTTCCAGAATTCTTTTTTTGCCCCAGATCCATTCTATCATTTTCGTAAAATATACTTCCGGTATTTTACGAACATATCGGGTAAAGCTTCCTCCATTCCATAAAAAAACATTTTTAGCGGTTTGCTGTGTGATTGTACTCGCACCGCCACCAAGGGGTATTTTGGTTTTCTTTCCTTTCTTTTTGGGTTGTAAACTTTTTTCGATGGCATCCCAGTCAAACCCATCATGATCAGGGAATGCCTGGTCTTCGCTGGCTATAGCTGCCAGTTTTACATTATTGGAAATATTATCCCAACTCACATAATTTCTTTTAAAACCATACCCAACCGAATTACTAACCTGCATCATTGTAATGGGTGGCATTAGCCATATACAAATACAGAGATACAGCAATGAGGAGCAAAACATAAAAAGAAAGATTCTGTTTATCCATCGCCAGGCGGTGCTGAAAAATGATTTAGTCTCAGTGGGCATCTGTGGGCAATATACTATAATCCCTTCTTAGTCTCAACATCCCTGTTTCCCTGGTTTGCGATATGGATCGTTTTCATAGTATATCTTTTTCCCAGCGTGATATAGGTCTTATGGGTTGAAGCCAATACCTCTCCTATTAAAAAAGCGCCCGCAGCAATACTCAGACCGGGCAGATTGGCATTTCCGAAAACAGGGTCTTTATGAATCAGGCTATTGAAAATATTCAGAAAAATATACGCCCCTCCGCCTAATTGAAATAAAGCGCCATTGGTAAGGATCCCATTATTAAAAACACGCTTGGGCATACCATAGATCTCATTTACATGAAATTTTAATAAACCCATTTTGGCAGTATCAATACGCAGGAAACCAAATTGATTGGGGACCCTTTCCAATATCACCATATCCAGCAATATAGAATCATTTCTTACAGCTTTAATATATCCCTGGATCCATTGCATACTGCTAAACTGAAAACTAAGAAAACTGCCAGGTATCCAGGTTTGAATGGTTTGGTTTCTTTGCTTCAATACGAGTAGGTCTGATTGTGGGAAGGCTATGCAATAGCTACCTAATAGTATGAGAAGTATCAGCAGCGGTTTCATTTACTGTAAGATAATCTGTGAAAAACCGATTTATACTAAGAGAACGTTAAAGATGGGGCTGATCAGAAATGCAATGAGATAAATGTTCGGCTTATTTAATCTGATCGCCATACTGCAGCACTCCCCAGCAAAGCGCTACACCAAACCCAATCAGTATCAATCCGGAGAGTCGGTTTATATTAAGCAGAATCTTGGGAGTTAGTCTAGGTCTTACCCTTGCTGCTAATGCAACTTTTAATAAATCGGTGCTCAAAACAAATAATAAACAGGTGCCAAAAACAATGGCGCGGTATTCAAGTGGGTGAGGGTATGATTGCGAATCGGCCAGTATGGCTGCTGTCCAGGCAAACCAGAAAATAAATACGGCAGGGTTGAGAATATTGATAAAAAACCCGGACACAAAAAAACCAATATATTGGTGTGTTTTAAATTTTTTCTCCAGGAGATTATTGGCTTCGTCGGTTTTTACTTTTTTAAAAAACAGCGTGTAAATACCCATTATCACTAAAAAGATACTTCCCGCAACGGCAATAAAGGTTCTGTGGCTTAACGCAGATGCAAACAGGGAAGTGAAAAAATTACAGATCAGTACCAGCGTAATATCACTAATAGATATACCTGCTACAAATATATATCCTGCTTTATGTCCGTTATTGATACTTTGTTTTAGGATTGCAAAAATGACCGGGCCAACCGAAATGGCAAGAAAAAAACCCAGAACCAATCCTTTAATTATTGCAGCTATCATTCCCTGAGTCTGTCTTTGTGTTATGAATACCGAAAGTAAGTGCTAATTTTTGAAAATCGGTTTTGGTTGGTTGTCTTTCTGCAGATTTAATCTCTATTGTATCAACTTTGCAGATACTATCTTATCCAGTCCCGGATAATTGGCCTCAAGGTATCGGTTCCCATATTTATATACCGAATCCTGAATAGACAGCGTTGATCGTCCATACTTTCCATTAAAACCAGCCACCACCTCCATTCCCTGGATTACTTTGGCAATCGGCGTATATCCTTTTAGTCCGGCGCGAAACACCGTATCAAGTAAGGGGTTGTTAACCGTATTGATGAATAATTGAGTAGCCCTGTCGTTAACCCCTCCCCGTGCATAGGATATAATGCCTTGCTCATTTTTCATGAGAACAGGTTCATCGGGTAATTTTCTGGCATCCCAAAACCGATTCAGCTCTGGGTGATCAGAAATACCAAACTGAATTACAAAATTTTGTTCTACCCTGAACAATACGGTATTATCATAAAACCCGGAACGGATAAGTTGGTATAAACGGTCAACACCTTTTGGCGACCAATCCCGGTGGGCTTCAATAATAAAATCGCCTTTATTGGTTTTGAATAAAGCCCTGAAAATTGCGGGAGCTTTTTGGTTTTGTAGCTCCTTTTCAGGAACCTGGGCTTTTGCATTAAAAAAGCAAAACAGGCAAATAGATAGAATATATATTCTGGAGAGGGTCATTCGCAGCTGGCAGATTTTATCAGCCTATTTTTTCACCACGCAAAAATTTTTGCCAGTCTTCCAATATCTTTCCTTTCAATACTCTTGGAAATTTATGTTGTCCGCCCACTTTCCCTTTGGCATTCATAAATCCAAGAAATGTATCTTCGCTTAATACTTCTACCAATACTTCCTTTAAGGCACTTTTTCTTTCTACTGCATAATCATCGTTCAGTAGTTTCAAGTGCGCATCAATTTTATTACTAAGTATCTCTGCATCTACGGCATCATTACACGCAATATACCATTGATGGGCAAAAAAGTTTCCGTGTGGAATACCGGCCACTGTAAACTCGGGTATCGAAATATTCAGGTCTTCGCTAGCCAGCTGAACCGCCTTATTCATATTATCTACACTCAGGTGTTCGCCTACCAGGCTTAAAAAATGTTTTGTGCGACCGGTTATAATAATTTCTGATCGTTCTTTATCAACAAACCGTACCGTGTCCCCAATTAAATATCTCCATGCTCCGGCAGCTGTACTAATCAACAATGCGTAATCTTTTCCTTCTTCCACTTCATGAATCATCAACGCTTCCGGATTATCGATCATGTCCCCATCACTATTGAAATTGGTTTCGTTGAATGGCACAAACTCCATAAAAATATGTTCCCCGGTTACCAGTCGCATGCCTACGGCATTTTGCCGGTCCTGGTAAGCAATAAATCCTTCACTGGCCAGATAGGTTTCAATATAGGTTATGGGTTTCCCTAATAATTTTTCAAACCCTTTTTTATACGGATCAAAACTTACACCACCATGCACATAAAATGCCAGATTGGGCCACATTTCATGAATATTGTTCAGCTTATAGCGGGCAATGATCATTTCGGTACACATTTGCACCCAGGCGGGTACACCCACCAAAAAACCGATATCCCATTCAGGGGCTTTTTCAACAATCTCTTCCAGCTTTTTATTCCAGTCTTTTTGTTTGGCTATTTTCTTTCCGGGTTTATAAAACGGCTGAAACCAGAAAGGTGCTTTTTTAACCGTAATCCCACTCAGGTCGCCCGCATAATAGCCGGCCCCCTGCTGCAGTTCCGTACTTCCCGCTAATGTGAGCCATCCTTTACTGATAGAACTATAGGGTATGTTTTCATAGGTACGCAGGCTTAATAATTGCTTAATCATTACAATCTTATTCCCGCTTAACAGTTCATTCGTAATAGGCAGGTATTTGCTGGCGGCTTCACTGGTTCCGCTGCTGAGTGCGTAGTATCGAATCTTTCCAGGCCAACAGATATCCGGTTTTCCTTCAATTGTTTTATGCCACCAGTCTTTGTAAATGGAACTATAATTAAATGTAGGGACCAATTCCTGGAATTTTTTTCCAGGATGCTTGCTTAGTAAGATCTCATCAAAACGATATTGCTGCCCGAATTCCGTGAACCTTGCTTTTCTCAACAGCTTCTTAAGCACTTTTAACTGCTGGCTCCTGGGATTATTTTGCGGGAGCCGCAGGGCCTTTAAAATAGTATTAGGAAGCTTGATATCAAGAATCGCCATCGTTAGATGCAGTGTTTAGGATTATGCGAAACTACGGAAATCGATTAAAACAACGGGGCTTAACTATATTAGCCATTCTATAAAGAAAGCATCTCCGTTCCTGCCATTCCTTTTGTACCCTGTATATGAAAATGAAACCTGCCAGATTTGTCTGATAATCGTTCTAACTCTGGCAAAATTTGCGAAACAGTTAACGTACCTATACTAAAAATGATATTGATTCCCTTATTTGCCAGCAAATAGCTTGGAAGCTCGGCAAGTGTGCAGAATGCATTTCCTTTTATGTTGTCTACGGAAACTCTTTTGAACTCTTTACAACCCGTTTGTGATTTCTCCAATAAGCTACTGATCTCGGTGTACTCTTCTGCTGTGGCAACAATCCATATAGGCTTTCTTTTTTTTGTTTCGTTTTTAGTACCTGCATCTAACATAAACAATCTTCTGAAAGAGGATAATATTCCTCCTATTGCGATGGCCGATTGCATCAATAAAGAGAAATTTTTTCCTGCCCCACTGGTGTATTGCTTTTTTACAAACAGTAACATAGCCCCATAAAACTGTTTTACATACGCAAAGCTCTCTTTGCGGGAGCTTTTTCCTTTAAAATGTAGCACCGTTGTGTCGGCAAAATAATGATTTTGATATCCGGCTTCCGCTAGGCGGTAACTAAGGTCAATATCCTCGCCATACATAAAATATCGTTCATCAAATCCGTTCAAGGATTCCAATACTTTTTTCTGTACCATCATACATGCCCCGGCAAGTACCTGTACCGGCTGGGTAGTATGCTGATCAAGATTACCCAGTGCATACTTATTGAAGATGCCCGAGCGAGGAAACAAGGAAGCCAACCCTGATAGTTTATATAAGCAGGCCATGGGTGTTGGGAATGCCCTTTTGCTTTCCGGGAGAAAATACCCATTCCCATCAATCATTCTAATGCCTATTGCCCCCGCTTCGGGATGTTCCTGCATATAAGAAAGGCTTGTACTGATTGCCTCTTCAGGTACAAGCGTATCCGGATTCAGGAAAAGAACATATTTACCCGTACACAGGTTCAGGGCCTGGTTATTTGCTTTAGCAAACCCAAGATTGGTATCATTACTGATAAATTGAATATCCGGGAAAAGCGGTTGTAAAAAATTCAGACTTCCATCTGTAGAAGCATT
>CAIYKV010000043.1 GCA_903926855.1 uncultured Bacteroidota bacterium
ACAAGCAGTTGGTTTTGGTAACGCCCCGTGTTTTTACACGGGGCTATTTTTTGTGGTATCGATTGTAATATTCTGCTATAATTCGCTACCTATGCAAAAAGCATTGCATGAAGAAAGCCATCCTCCTTTTTCTGGTATCACTAACAGGCTTTTTTAATTCCTGGTCGCAGCAGCCCGCCAATTCCCTTTTATGGAAGATTAGTGGGAATGGTTTACAAGAAGACTCCTATCTGTTCGGCAGCTTTCATATTTTATGTAAGGATGATCTTAAAATCTCTGATATCCTGAAATCCAAAATAACGAATGCCAAAGTACTATATAGTGAGATAAAACTGGATGAAGAAGGCATGGAAGCCAAAATGGCTTTGAAAATGCGTATGCAGAATACCACACTCGAATCGCTGATTGGTAAAAGCGATTACGCCATGGTTAACGAAAGGTTTCAGCAGATCACCAACCTGCCTTTACAGATGCTGGATCATTTCAAGCCCTTTATGGCCATTAGTCTGCTTACCATGAACACACTTTCCTGTAAAGAAAAATTATCTCCGGAAACAGAGTTTGCAAAAATCGCTAAAGAAAATAAAATTCCTAACCTTGGTTTAGAAACCATTGATGACCAGATCGCAGTTATCGATAAATGGTCGCTCGATTCGCAAATACATGCGCTTACTGAATCAGTCTTACATTTCGATAGTTCCAAAAGAGCATTGAAAGAAATGATTGCGATCTATAAACTCCGGAATGTAGATTCCTTATACCAGTATATGAAAGAAAAAGGGACAAGTGGTGATTTTGAATTGGATATGCTGATCAACAGAAATCGAAACTGGGTGCCCATTATTGAAACGGCGATTAAACAGCAACCGGCATTTTTTGTAGTGGGCGCCGGCCATTTAGGTGGACCGGATGGCGTACTGAGTCTTTTGCGAAAACGGGGATACAGGCTTACCCCTGTTACCTATTAATTTTGTTGGATGCAACCTGAGAAAGAATTTATCCATTTACTGAACCAGCACCAGAAAATCATATACAAGGTTTGTAACCTGTATATGGATCTGCATTCAGACAGGGAAGATCTTTTTCAGGAAATTACTTTACAGGCATGGAAAGCCTATGGCAATTTCAGAGGAGATGCCAAATTTTCTACCTGGTTATACAGAGTGGCTTTGAACACAGCCATTACGTTTTTTAGGAAGGATAAGAAAAAACCGGATATCTATTCAACAGATATAATCCCAGAGAAAGTAGAGGAAAATACCGATCCACTAGAAGAACAGGTAAAAGCTATGTACGCCGCCATTGGTGAACTTTCCAAGATTGATAAAGCCCTTGTGATGTTATACCTGGAAGATTATAGCTACCAGGAAATTGGTGAAATGATGGGCATTACCGCCAATAATGTAGCGGTAAAAATGAACCGGATCAAAATAAAACTGAAAGAGGGTGCGCAAAAACAATTAGATACTATGTAAATAAAAATATTCATGGAACTAGACGAATTAAAAAATCAAATCAGAAACAAACTGGCAACCGATCATGCCGGCAGGTCAGATGCAGATATTTCATCCCTGTTAAATCGTCGTACGGTTTCTGTAATTGATAAACTGAAAAGAAGTTTATGGTTTGAGATCTTTACCTGTATTCTAGTGATCCTGTTTTTTGCAGGATTCGGAATTTTTAGTAAATGGAATTCTCTCCGTATTTACTTTTCTGTATTTGCGCTCTTAGCGATTGCGTTTTTAGTAATCATTATCTACCTGCTGCGACGGATCAATGAACTGGGAGGCACTACCCTTCCCGTAAAAAGTAATTTGCAAACCATAGTAAAAATCATTGAAGACTTTACCCGTCGCTATTTTCAATTTACCATGGCATTGATTCCGGTATGTTTTGTTTTTTCTGCCATCCTGGGGTATACTGATCGCCAACCCATTCCCGAACTCGATCATTTATTTGGCCCTCAGCATTCTCTTGGATTAGCCAAAGTATTAGTGATTGTGTTTATTTATATGTTGATTTTAGGGGTGATCGTATATTATTTCACCAAATGGTACCTCAAAAAATTATACTATAATTACCTTACTCAGTTGAGAGCCTGTATAGATGAATTGCAGGAAACTGGATTGGTATAAACAAATCAGGTATTTTCTTCGTATTTGCATCATATTTCAGTCGGTTCCGCTTCGGGTACAACCGAAGCTTAGTTTGGTTTTGTTCGAGTACAACCGAAGCCGCTTCGGTTGTACTCGAACAAATACAAAAGCAAATAAGACGCAGATACGCAGCAAATAAGCAACAGCATCGATCAAAATCAGTAGGCCGTTGTGTAGAAATCCCTTACTGTTATTAGCTATTGAATTCGAAATTCAAAAGCACAAATCGTTCCATCAGGAACATCTTGTCGATATAAAAAGAAATGCTTGGTCTTAATGCCTCGTCAGAGGCAACCGCCCTGTAACCCCACCTCTCACCTTACACTCCAGATGCCCCATAGGGGCTACCCTTTTTGGGTGTTCGGTTAGCAAAGACTATTGCTTCTTTTCCAGACAGCCCTCTTTTCTCCGGGTATCTATCAGGTATTGGATCTTCCAGGCTCCGTTCAATCTGACTAATTGGAAAGAATTGGCCCCGCAATGACTGAATTGGCCATTATAATAGAATTGATAGGGTGTCCAAACAATGGCCAACGGCCCATCTACTTTTACAACATCATATTTAATACGCTCATCGGCAGCACCCTTGGGTAAACCTGCCACCTGGTTAATAAAATCAACTATGATTTCATTCCTGATCAAAGCACCTCCAGTTCTATCTTTTGCAATGG
Organism: uncultured Bacteroidota bacterium; assembly: GCA_903926855.1. Taxonomy (GTDB): domain Bacteria; phylum Bacteroidota; class Bacteroidia; order Chitinophagales; family Chitinophagaceae; genus Sediminibacterium. Next base: position 2,828 of record CAIYKV010000043.1, read on the forward strand.
TTTGCATAATCGCACTATCCGAAAAACAGGTAGCCAATAAAACCCCATCACTGGTTTTCATAGCCGTAAACAAAGTATTGATTACTTTCTTCACCGAATCCACAGATGACTGAGCAAAACTGCAAATAGTAAACCCGCAAACAAATAATCCAATGAAAAGATATTTTTTCATAATTCGGTATTATAAAGTACCCTTAAACGCTAAACCCTAAACTATAAACTACGAAGTTTACATATAGCCAAGTATCTTTAACATACTCTGCGCGGTTTGTTCCTTGGCATATACCCAATCTACCAGTTTACCATTTTTATCCTGCTCCACAATTACATGTTTGGGTGAAGGAATCAGGCAATGTTTGATACCACCATATCCACTGATCTGATCCTGGTAGGCACCCGTATGGAAAAAGCCCACATACAGCGGCTCTTTGTTAGCGATTTGTTCTTTTGCATCAGGAGAAGTGAGCTTGGGCAGAAACACTTCATTGATATGTTCTTCAGAATCGTAATAATCATGGCTATCACAGGTGATGCCCCCCAAAACGACTCGATGGTATTCATTATCCCATTTATTAACCGGCAGCATCAGGAATTTTTCGCCAATACCCCAGGTATCCGGCAGGGTGGTGATAAAAGAGGAATCGATCATATACCAACACTCACGATCGTTCTGGATCTTCTGACCAATTACACTATAAATATGTGCCATACTCTCCCCTACGGTAAAGCTTCCAAACTCGGTATAGATATTTGGCATGGGCACTTTCGCTTTCTTACAGGCTTTCTTGATATTGCTCACGATCTCATTGATCATGAACTGGTAATCGTATTCAAAACCCAAAGAATGCTTGATAGGGAATCCACCACCAATATTGATGCTATCCAATTCGGGACAGATCTTTTTCAATTGACAATAGAGATTGATGATCTTGTTTAATTCAGACCAGTAATAAATATCATCCTTGATGCCTTTGTTCAGGAAGATATGCAGCATTTTCAATTGAAATTTCTCTTCGTATCCTTCAATCTCATCTACATAAAATTCTAAAATATCTTTAGCGCGGATACCGAGACGGGAAGTATAAAAAGGAAAATTCGGTTCTTCTTCAGCAGCTACGCGTATACCCAAACGAAAAGGTTGTTTTACGCTTTTTTTATAGGCAAGTAATTCTTCTTTATTATCGAGGACGGGTATCACATTTTTAAACCCGGTATTAATCAGTTTCGCAATACGGGAAGTGTAATTCTTTTGTTTATACCCATTACAAATGATATAAGTTTCCTTATTGATCTTTCTGCGCTGGTAAAGCCGGTTTACAATTTCAATATCGTAAGCAAATGAGGTTTCGAGGTGTACATTATGTTTTAAGGCTTCCTCTACGATAAATGAAAAATGAGAACTCTTGGTACAATAGCAGTAAAAATATTCGCCTTCGTATTTATGCTTTTTAAACGCATTGGCAAACATGGTTTTGGCTTTATTGATCTGCATCCCGATTTTCGGCAAATAGGTAAGCTTCATTGGCGTACCATATTTATCTATCAGTGATTTGAGATCGAGACCGTTGAATTCGAGATAACCTTCATCATTCTGGTCAAAGCCTTCTTGTGGAAAATGGAAAGTCTGGTTCACCAGAGAGGTGTAGCTATTGTTCATTATATGGGTTGCTTATTAGATTGTGAACGTAGGACCTGTATTTTTTTGAAGCACAAAAATAAAGTATTGTTCCCTTCCCGGAATAAAAAAAACCGGGAGTGAATATCACCCCCGGTTTCTATCTTTTTTGCTGGAAATCTATTTTACAGAATCTACCAAAGCTTTGAAGCTGGCAGGTTCGTTCATAGCCAGATCAGCCAGTACTTTACGATTCAGGTCAATTCCTTTGGTGCTCAGTTTATTGATAAACTGGCTGTAGGTCATGCCCTCTGCTCTAACAGCAGCGTTAATACGTGCGATCCATAATTGGCGGTATTCGCGTTTTTTCAATTTACGACCTACATAACTGTAAGTCATACCTTTTTCAACAATATTTTTGGCTACGGTATAAACGTTTTTACGTTTACCATAAAAGCCCTTGGCTTGTTTCAGGATTCTTTTTCTCCTGGCTCTTGAGGCTACTGCATTTTTTGAACGTGGCATACTATAATTTTTTTGGTTAGCGGTACAGCTGTTTGCTAACGGATGTTTTTAATTGATTGATCGATCCGGGTGGTGATTACCCTTTTAATCTTAACAGACGCAACACAAAATCTTTGTTGGTTGAGCCGATTAAACCTTTCTTGTTTAAAGCTCTTTTACGTTTTTTTGATTTCTTGGTCAGAATGTGACGTTTGAAAGCTTTCTGGAAGGTGATCTCTCCTGTACCGGTCACCTTAAAGCGCTTCTTGGCGCTGGAGTTTGTTTTTACCTTTGGCATATTAAATAATCTATAAAAGATTACACC
>CAIYKV010000044.1 GCA_903926855.1 uncultured Bacteroidota bacterium
ATCTCCTAAGAATAATTTGGTGTAAAGTTGGTTTACTAATATTCATAACCACAACTAAATGCACTGATATGAAATACCTGATTGCGATCATTTGTATCCTGGGTTTTCAAAAAGGAATGACCCAGATTACCAACCCTGGTACCGTGGTTAATAATGCTGCCACAAACCATATAAATAATGATGTGAATAATGCAACCGAATCCGGGTTAAATAAAATTGAAAATGGGCTCAAGGGTTTATTTAAGAAAAAATCTAAACCCAATACAGCAGATTCCGCTAAAGCAGTTGCGGCAGCCGCTAAACTAAAAGACAGTCTCTCTTTACTAGCAGCCAAATATGATAGTATTGCCAGCAAATACAAAAATCTATCACCAGATTCTTTGTCCAGAATGAATATAGGTGCTATGAAACAAAGAATATCCATTTCATCAGCTGACTCAGCTTCAGCAATCAATAGTTTTAAAACAGGGAATGGTGGCAATGGATTATTATATGAATACCTGGTAACCACAAATTCTAAGCAAATGAAAGGAAGTGTGAATGATACTATGTCAATGATGATTACTGACGAAGGCAATTCCCGAATGAATATGGGTATTTCCGGAAATTCTATGGAAACCATTAACCATGCAGACAATCCAAAATTCAGCATTCAATTATTTCCCAAATACAAAGCCTATTCACTGAATATCATTGATACCGCAGAAATAAATACCACTCTTGGATTAGACTATACAGTTACCAAGCTGGGTGCAGAAACCGTAAATGGATATTATTGTATTCACAGTAAACTGACCATTAAAATGGGTAATCAGCAGGATATTACAGAAGATGTATGGACGAGCACCGATGTACCCGGTTATTCGATGATGAAGAAAAAAATGATCTCCAAAAATATTACCCCAAAAATGCTGGACGCATTGGATAAAGCCGGGTGCGGAGGTTTTTTTGTGAAAATGGATATGCAGTCCAGCTATATATCTATGAGCATGAATCTGATAACAGCTGCGCATAAAACATTTCCAGCTTCATTATTCCAGATTCCCTCAGGGTATTCCGCATTAAACAGCAGTAATTTCATGCAACAATTTCAATAGAAAATTCTGCACGTAAAAAATTAAGCCTGTGCGGTAGGTCCCCCGAAATTCATCGGGATTTCGATTTGCTCCAAATCTTTAATGGTTCCATTTGCCGCCTCAAAACGGCCAATATTTTCCTGCAATGCCTTCATAAAACGCTTGGCATGCATGGGAGTGAAAATAATCCTAGACTTCACTTTGCTCTTGGGTGTACCCGGCATTACATTCACAAAATCAATCACAAATTCTGCATTGCTATGGGTAATGATTGCCAGATTCGCATAACTGCCTTCTGCCACTTCTTCCGTAATTTCTATGTTTAACTGTGCTGCGGGTTGCTGTTCCATGTATATAATTTGAGCAGCAAATGTATGATAACAATTAAAACACGGCCTCTAATTCTAAAAAACCTACCAGGTATTTCTACCCCGTATTTTCTCCCATTTTGGAATTAGCATAAGTTATCTACTATCCGTGCCAATCCGTGCATCTGTGGCCTAAAAATCAATCATATTACCCCTAAACACATTACTCCAATCTCTAATATTGCATCACCAAAAAAAATCCCACCCTCACAATCCCATTTCAGATATTTTTGCACAATGATGGTATTAGACGGAAAAATCGCTTCCGCAGCGGTTAAGCAGGAATTACTGGAACAGACCCAAATGATTATGCAATCGGGCAAACGGGCACCGCACCTCGTGGCAATTCTGGTAGGATCCAATGGGGCCAGCGAAACTTATGTGGCCAGTAAAGTAAAGAATTGCGAAGAGATCGGATTTCAATCAACCCTGGTCCGCTTCGAAAATACAGTTGCTGAATCCATTTTGCTGGATTCTATCCATGCGTTCAATAACGACCCAAACGTGGATGGAATTCTGGTTCAATTACCCTTACCTAAACATATCAGCGAGCAAAAAATTATTGAAGCGATAGACCCTGCTAAAGATGTGGATGGGTTTCATCCCAGTAGTGCCGGCAAACTGGTGCAGGGACTCCCCAGCTTTATCCCGGCCACTCCATTTGGCATTATGCTCATGCTCGAATATTTTGATATACCCACAAAAGGAAAACATGCAGTGGTAATTGGGCGAAGTAATATTGTAGGCAGACCCATGAGTATTTTATTAAGCAGTAATATAGCAAGAGGCAATTGTACAGTTACCATTTGTCATTCGAATACACCTAACCTAAAAGAAATCTGCTTACAGGCTGATATATTGATAGCAGCTTTGGGTAAACCCGAGTTCGTAAAAGCAGATATGGTAAAAGATGGTGCTGTAGTAATTGATGTAGGCATAACCCGTGTTGATGACCCAACGGCAAAAAAAGGTTTCCGTATAAAAGGCGATGTGGCATATGCCGAAGTAGCCCCGAAAACAAGTGCCATCACCCCTGTACCCGGTGGTGTTGGATTAATGACCATTGCCGGTTTACTGAAAAATACTTTACAGGCTTATAAGATGAGAATGGGATAAGTTGTGGCTTTGGGCTTTTAGCTGTTGGCAATTGGCTATTGGCTGTTGGCAATTAGCAATTGGCTCTTAGCTGCTGGCTTTAGACAAAAAAAAATGCCCAAAGGCCATAAACTATAAACAGCGAATTTTATATTCATGTAAAACCCAAACAAAGGCCAATGGCCAAAAGCCAACAGCTTAAAGCTAACCTTTACTACTCGAAAAATACCAAACTACCAATGACAACTATCTCCTCACAACTTACCCTTCCCGTAATGGAATCCTTTTATACGCTGCAGGGAGAAGGTTTTCACCAGGGGCGGGCTGCCTATTTTATCAGGTTGGGGGGATGTGATGTGGGTTGCTTTTGGTGCGATGTGAAAGAGAGTTGGGATGCATCTTTACATCCGCAAATAGCTATTTCGGATATTGTATCTGGTGCAAAAGAATTCCCCGGACGATTGGCCGTTATAACTGGTGGAGAACCATTATTGCACCAACTGGATGAACTTACTTCTGAACTACAGAAAGCCGGATTCGAAACCAATATTGAAACATCCGGCTCTTCACACCTGAGCGGGCATTGGGATTGGATTTGCCTATCTCCTAAAAAATTCAAAGCCCCCTTACCTGAAATTGTTTCTCAGGCCAATGAACTGAAAGTGGTAATTTATAATATGCATGATTTTACCTGGGCAGAAACCTATGCGTCGCAGGTAAATAAAACTTGCAAATTGTACCTCCAACCTGAATGGGATAAAGCAACTGAAATTACTCCCTTTATCATTGATTATATCAAAGCGAACCCACAATGGGAGCTTAGTCTGCAGGTTCATAAATATATCAATGTTCCTTAGCCAACAAAGGATTACCTAAGCGGGCACAATATAATTTTAACATCTTAAGATTGTCCTTTTTCCGAACTTGGGTTATCTATTTTATTTATGAAAATATTCTTTTCCATCTTACTGGTTTCCTTTTGTATCAAAGGGCATTCGCAGGTATACCAGCCTGAAAAAGTGAATGCCAAAGCAGTTACTATGTATGAAACTGCTTTGGGTATGCTAAAGAATGATGAGATCACCGAAGCGATTCCTTTACTGAATCAGTGTATTAAAACAGACAGCAATTTTGTAGATGCTTATTTATCACTTGCCGGTGCCTATGGTCAGTTAAAAAAATATGCACAGTCGGTTGCATATTATGAAAAAGCAAGAAGCAAAGACACGGCATATTTTGTATTATATAATCTTCCTTATTCTATCAACCTGGCCGGTCTGGGGAAATTCAATGAAGCATTACAGGCAGTGAAATCATTTCTCACCTATCCCAAACTAAATGAACGCAGCATAAAAAGTGCTGACTACAGAAAAAAATGTTACGAATTTGCCATTGGCTATGCACTGAAACATCCCAATGGATCTACGTATACCTTTTCACCGATAAATCTGGGTGACAGTGTTAATTCGCCGCAATCTGAATATTTCCCTTCCGTAACTGTTACCGATAGCTTATTGGTTTTTACTAGACATGGAGAACATGGTCGTGAAGATTTTATGCAGAGTACCATTACCAGAAATGGGTTTTCTGCTGCAAAAATTATTGATGGAGATATTAATATTGAACCCAAAAAAGGTGCCATCACTGTTTCGCAGGATGGAGAATGGATGTTGTTTGCGGGTCAGTTAATGGACCAGGGCTATAAGAGTTTTGACATTTATATTTCCTATTATACCCCCAAAGGTTGGAGTGAGCCTGAAAACCTTGGCCCTAATATTAATACTGAATTCTGGGAAAGTGCCCCTTCTATCAGTCCGGATAAAAATGCATTGTACTTTACCAGTAACCGTCCCGGAGGAATGGGTGGCGCCGATCTTTATGTAAGTTACCGGCAAGCCAACGGCAAATGGGGACCGGCGCAAAATATGGGTCCGGGTATCAATACAGCAGGCGATGAACAGGCCCCTTTTATTCATGCGGATAACCAGACTTTGTATTTTACTTCTAACGGATTACCCGGGTATGGTGGATCTGATCTATTTGTTATCCGTAAAAACAGTAAGGGAGAATGGGGCAGTCCTGAAAACCTGGGTTATCCCATCAATACCATTGAAAATGAAGGAAGTCTGGCTGTGTCTGCGGATGGATTAACGGCTTATTATGCAAGTGACCGAAGTGATTCACGCGGCGGATTGGATATTTACCAATTTCAGATGCGACCAGATATCAGGCCTTTCCGGACTTTATATGTGAAGGGGAAAGTAATGGACAAAAAGACAGGAAAAAGGCTCCCTTCTTATGTTGAACTTACAGACAATAGCAATAATGAGAAGTTGATGAAAGTGCAAACGGATGAGCTGGGAGAGTATTTTATTACCCTGCCTACGGCTAATGATTATACGTTCACAGTAAACCGAAAAGGATACCTGTTCTATAGTGAATTAATGGAACTAAGCAAAAAATCTGCGGATAGTACTTACCAGAAAGATATCTATCTGCAACCCGTAGAACTCAATGCCAGTGTTACTTTCCAGAATATACAGTTTGCGAACAATTCTTACCAGCTGCCAAGCGCTGCGTTTATTGAACTGGAAAAATTAGTACAACTATTAACGGAGAACCCTTCTCTTACTGTTGAAATTGGTGGACATACCGACAATATTGGAAAAGCAGAAGATAACGGAAAACTCTCCACTAACCGGGCAAAAGCAATTGTTGATTACCTGATCAGCAGAAATATTGATAGCAAAAGGTTAAGCTATAAAGGGTTTGGGGCAACACAACCTATTGCAGAAAACAGTACTGAAAAAGGAAGAGCCCAAAACAGGAGAACTACATTTACCATTACGGGTTTGTAGAAAATAGAATTTCTTCAAAAGATTTTTATCTGGTACACAAGGATATAATTAGGTATAAACACTCTTTTCTCATTTCCTGTTTTTACAGAGATTGCTTTCAAATAGTTCTCCTTCTGTAAATATTTTTCATGACTGATGATTTGCTTTATCGTATTGCGCTTACTATGATTCCAGAACTGGGGCCGGTGAGGGTAAAAGCATTGATAGATTACTATGGAAATGCCCAGGCAGTTTTTAAGGAAAATAAAAAGGAGATTTCACAGATTGACACAATTGGAGAATTATGTGCAAAGCAATTGAAAAACTGGAATCATTTTACGGAAGCGGAGAAAGAAATCAATTATATTGAAAAGAACCAGATCAGTACTTTGTTTATCACTGACCCAGATTATCCACAACGTCTGCTTCACTGTTATGATCCTCCCAGCTTGTTATATTATAAAGGCAGGCAACACCTGAACAACGCAAGGATGGTTAGTATCATAGGAACCAGAAACCATACTGCCTATGGCAAACAGGTAACGGAAGAATTTATCAGGGGACTGGAAAATGAGCAGGTGGTTATTATCAGTGGTTTGGCATTGGGTATTGATGCCATTGCCCACAAAGCTTCATTACAGCATAGAATTCCAACTGTGGGTGTATTGGCGCATGGACTGGATACTTTATACCCTTCACAACATAGATCTCTGGCAAGTGAAATGATTAACAATGGAGGCTTACTAACTGAGTTCAGGATGCTAACCCAACCCGATAAACATAATTTTCCCAGAAGAAACCGAATTGTGGCTGGCATGGCTGATGCAACAGTTGTTATTGAAACTGCTATAAAGGGTGGCAGTATGATTACTGCTGAACTTGCCTATAATTATAACCGGGATCTTTTTGCTGTCCCAGGAAAACTAACAGATAGTAAAAGCAGCGGATGTCTGAAACTGATACAACAAAATAAAGCTTTGCTATTTTCAGGTCCGGAACATTTTATAGATACGATGGGATGGAAAGAAAAAAAACTGGTGCCAAAAAAGCAAATAGATTTATTTCCTGATCTGTCAAATGAAGAAAAGATTATTCTGAAACTGTTACAGGAAAAAGAAATGATGCCGATAGATGAACTTAATTTGAAGTGTGGTTTTAGCAGCAGCAGTCTGGCTACCGCTATTTTACATCTGGAATTGAATAGCCTGATCTGTTCTTTACCTGGGAAAATGTATAAGCTATTATGAGCATCGGTGATTATAGAAACATTTGAAATTGTATCACTCCCCTATTTCCACCATTTCAAAAGGATCCGAAATCGGATTCTGCTTACCTTGTTTTCTCCACACAATCAACAATATCGTTGCAATCAATGCCAGTAGTGCAGGGAATATAAATGCGTACACAAAATTTTCAACTTTGTTATGATAGATCCAGGCCGAAAAAATGGCTCCGCTTCCAATCCCCATTTCCAGGGCTATATAAACAGATGCTACGGCTTTCCCCCGGTTCTCAATACTACACAAATCCACAGTCCAGGCTGTTAATGTTGGCCCGTTCATGCCCAGACTTAATCCAAAAATAGCTGCACTGATAACAACCATTGTAGCAGTATGTGTAAATGATAACAATACCATGGAAACCAACAATACTAACGAAGAGAAAACTAATACTATGATTCTTCCATGCCTGTCTGATGATTTACCTGCTATCAATCGTATCAATAAAGAAGTGATGGTATAACAGGTATAAAAAAGTCCTTTGTTATGTATACCCACTGATTCGCTCAAATCTGGAGCAAGTGTTAGTGCGGTACCTAATGAAAAGGACAATAACAACATAATCAATGCCGGTTTGAGAGATGTAGGTTCAAATATTTCTGATCTTTTAATCCTGATAATCCCTAAAGAAAATTTCTGTGGAGCAGGCAGTGTTTCTTTGATATTGTATAAAATAATCACTGAGCCCAATGCAAATAGTGCAGACACAACAAACATCATATTAAATGAATAGTTCGTTACACAATAACTGCCAACAATGGGCCCTATAGAAGATCCGGTTGTATATCCAATCGCAAGCGCACCCAAAGCTTCTCCCCTCCTGGATTCATGTACCACATCCGCTCCATAAGCAGAGGTAGCGGTAGGTTTAAAACCGGTAGAAAACCCATGAAAAAAACGTAATAATAAAAAACCGCTAACGGTGGTCAAAACAGGGTAAAGCAGACTGCAAACAACACATACCAATGAACCAAAGATCATAACCGGCACCCTGCCTACCGTATCTGTTAACTTTCCACTAAAAGGCCTGGATATACCCGCCATTAAAGTAAACAGGGCAATGATCAACCCCTTATATTCAGCCCCACCCAAACGCGTAAGATAATCCGGCAATTCCGGTATCATCATATTAAAACTGGCGGAAAACAAAAAATTACTGACACATAACAAGCCAAACTGAAAGTTAAAATAAGGGGTCTCTTTCGTTGGAATGGGTCTTGTCATTGAAGCAAAGATAATTAATTGTGGGTTGGCTGTTGGCATTGGCTGTTGGCTATTGGCTATTGGCAGAGTAGGTTATGATTTAATTGATGCGGATGAGAATAAATGTTATTTGATAGAATAATAATTAGCCAATACAGCCAAAAGCTAAAAGCCAATGGCCAATAGCTTTAGAAACCCGTGCCCCAATGATAGCTTTTGCCCCCTGAAAAAATTTTGGAGCGAATTTATCCACGGCACTATCTTTGCACATGGCAACAATCAACAAATCTCCCCGAAACAAGACTGGTCAATCAAGATTATTTGGTGAAGGACTCACCTATGACGATGTATTGTTAATGCCCGCCTACAGTCAGGTATTACCCCGCGAAGTGGATATCCGTTCACAGCTAACTAAGGAAATTCTTTTACATATTCCTATGCTTTCTGCTGCAATGGATACCGTAACAGAAGCCAATCTGGCCATTGCATTGGCAAGGCAGGGTGGTTTGGGCATTCTTCATAAAAACATGAGTATTGAGCGCCAGGCCGAGCAGGTGAGAAAAGTGAAAAGAAGTGAGAGTGGTATGATCATTGACCCCATCACTCTTTTGGTAGATGCAACCATTGGCGATGCACTAAAACTGATGAAAGAAAACCGTATCGGGGGAATACCGATTGTAGATAAGGATCAGAAACTGGTAGGTATTCTTACTAACCGGGATCTGAGGTTCGAGCATGATAAATCACGGAAAGTGAAGGAAGTAATGACCCGGGAAAACCTGATCATTGCTCCTGAAGGAACAGATTTGAAAAAAGCGGAGAAAATTCTTCGTCAATACAAAATTGAAAAATTACCTGTTGTAAATAAACAAGGTAAACTGATTGGCCTGATTACTTATCGTGATATTTTACAGATTCGTAATTATCCAAATGCCGTAAAAGACGGACTCGGAAGATTGTTGGTAGGTGCCGCTTTGGGTATTACCAAGGACCTGATGGACAGGGCCGCAGCATTACAATATGTGGGAGTAGATATCGTAACACTTGACAGCGCACATGGACATAGTAAAGGTGTGATTGAAGCATTAAAAGCGTTGCGCAAAAATTTTAAACAATTACAGATCATTGCCGGAAATGTTGGAACAGCTGCTGGCGCAAAAGCATTAGCCGATGCAGGTGCCGATTGTGTGAAAGTGGGTATCGGTCCGGGATCAATCTGTACCACTCGAATTGTTGCCGGCGCAGGCGTTCCACAGTTAACGGCTATCATGGAAGCCAGTAATGCATTAAAAGGAAGAGGAATTCCCGTAATTGCTGATGGAGGTATACGATATACCGGCGATATGGTCAAAGCCCTTGCTGCCGGGGCCAATATGGTGATGATGGGTAGTGTATTTGCAGGTGTAGAAGAAAGTCCCGGTGAAACCATTATCTATGAAGGAAGAAAATTCAAAGAATACCGTGGGATGGGTAGTTTAGGAGCCATGAGCCAGGGAAGCGGTGATCGCTATTTCCAGGATGTGGAAGACGATATTAAAAAGTTTGTTCCGGAAGGGATCGAAGGCCGTGTAGCCTATAAAGGAAGTCTTACCGAAATCGTTTACCAATATGTAGGCGGTTTAAGAGCCGGTATGGGATATTGCGGCGCTAAAGATATCAAAACTTTACAGCAAGCCACTTTTGTAAAAATCACGAATGCAGGAATGAAAGAAAGTCATGCGCATGATGTGGATATTACAAAAGAATCACCCAATTATAGCAGGAAATAATATTCTTTCATCTCATTCAGTATTCACAAGGGTATTAAGAAATTACTAAATCTGGTTTCTTAATACCCTTGTCTTTATTGATAGATGGTTAGCCTCTGTTAGTCTTATCCTTTTCTTCACGTTTTGTTTCCTGCATTTCATATTTTCTTCGGAACTTTCCTTTTTAAAATAATTCGATTTGAAAAGAACCCAATTAGCAGGCCTGAGCCTTTTATCCGCTCTTTTGTTATTTGCCTCCTGGCCTGTATCACCCCTTACTGCCCTGATTTTTATTGCCTGGGTTCCGCTCCTTTGGCTGGCAGATCTGATATCAAGGAAATCTGTTTTTTTTGGCTATACCTATCTGACTGTTTTACTCTGGAATATAGGCACCACCTGGTGGATATGGAACTCTTCCGATATTGGCACCATTGCAGCCATCGGAGCCAATAGCCTGTTTATGTGCCTGCCCTGGTGGGGCTATCATATTTTCAAAAAGAAATACGGAAGAAGAATCGGATATGGTTCATTGATCCTGTTCTGGATGTGCTTCGAATACATTCATTTAAACTGGCAGTTAAGCTGGCCCTGGTTAACGCTGGGTAATGTATTTGCTTCTCATCCTGATTGGGTGCAATGGTATGAGTATACTGGGGTTGGTGGCGGCAGTTTGCTTATCCTTATTGGTAATCTTTTGTTTTTAGAACTAAGTATGGCAGCAAGAATCAAAAACAATACAAGAAGTCTAACCCGTCTCTGTCTACTAATTATTTCGATACCCATATTGATGTATGGTTTTTGTCAACTTCATTACCTCAGACCATCGCAGCTGATTGAGCCGAAACATAATATTGTAATTATTCAACCGAATATTGACCCTTACCAAAAACTATCTTCCTCAACGGTATCTGACCAAATCGCCAAATTAACCCGCTTATCCGAAGAGGCTGTAGACTCAGCAACCGAATTGGTTATCTGGCCGGAAACTGCCATGATTGAAGCAGAACTTCCTGAAAAAATTTCATCCAATTTTAACTATCAACCTGTTTTTGCTTTTGTAAACAAGCACCCGGGAATTACTCTTTTGTCCGGCATTGAAACGTATAAAAATTATGGCACCATTCGCCAAACTGCTACTGCAAGAAAATCAACAGATGGTATTTATTATGATGAATTTAATGCTGCCGTCTCTATCAAAAAAAACACGCCTTCCCTCTTCTATAATAAAAGCAAACTGGTTCCGGGAGTAGAATCCTTACCTACTTTCCTGAATTTTATGGCGCCAGTATTTGAGAAATTTGGTGGTACGGCCGGGGGATATGGGAAATCTGATGAGTCTGCAGTTTTTGCAAAACCTGATAATGAATATATCACAGCACCAATTATCTGTTACGAAAGTATCTATGGTGAGTATGTTAGCAGCTATGTTCAGAAAGGAGCGAACATTTTAACCATTATGACCAACGACGGATGGTGGGGTAATACGGCGGGACATAAACAACATCTTCAATATGCGCGTCTAAGGGCTATTGAAACCAGAAGATGGGTTGCACGTAGTGCCAATACGGGGATTTCTGCAGTGATTGATGAGAATGGAAAAATTCTTCAAACACAACCCTGGGATACCGCTGCCTTTATTAAGTACCCAATCCCGGTTGTAACAGGCCAAACGTTTTATGTGAAATATGGAGATTATATATACAAACTGGCTTCCCTACTTGCTGTATTGTTAATTGGTTGGCATCTTGCAAAAATGATTCAGCAAAAATTTTTGCTAAAAAAGGGTTAACAAACATGCAAAAAAGATTTCAATACCAATCTGCCAACATCTCTTATCAGATGATCGGGACAGGTCAACCCCTGGTTCTACTGCATGGATTTGGCGAAGACAGCCGTATCTGGCAGAAACAGATTAAGTTTTTACAAACTGTTTTTTTATTGATTATACCGGACCTGCCGGGTTCAGGTAATTCAGATATATTACACGCGAATTCTTCAGTTCTCCAGGAACCGATTCAGATTAGTGATTACGCTGATTGTATCTATGCTTTATTGCAAGAGGAAAATATTCTACAATGCACCTTACTAGGCCATAGTATGGGAGGGTATATCACTCTATCATTTGCAGAAAAATATCCGGAAAGCCTTCATGCATTTGGATTAATACATTCCACTGCCTATGCTGATAGCGAGGAAAAAAAGAAGACCCGGGAAAAAGGAATCGATTTCATTTCAACACATGGATCATTGGCGTTTCTGAAAACCAGTATCCCGAATTTGTTTTCGGCCGGGTTCAGGGAAAACCAACCTGAAAAAATAAATGCTTTTATCGAATCGGGCAGCTATTTTACCAAAGAAAGTCTATGCCAATATTATACGGCGATGAAGCTCCGTTCTGATAAAACAAGCGTTTTGAAAGACAACCCTTTACCGGTATTATTCGTTACAGGTACAGAGGATATGGCAGCCCCTATGCCAGATATACTGGAGCAGGCTAAGCTGCCGGTAAAATCGTATATTCATGTATTATCCGGAGTGGGACATATGAGCATGATGGAAGCCCCTGAATTATTGAACCGGTTTATACTAGGTTTCATGGACCGATAATTCTATATCCAGTATGAAGAAGGGATTCTACATAATCGCCATTCTTCTTTTATCCTTACCTGCCATGGCAAGACATGTTGCGGGTGGTGAATTGTTTTATGAATACCAGGGCCCAGGCAATCCCTTATCGAACGGAACTACTACCAGTATTTACAAGATTACACTTCGCTTATTCAGAGATTGTGCTTCTACAGGCCCCTTATTGCAAAATGAAAGTGTAACAGTGGGAATTTATGCAGATGGTTTATTAAATACTTCGCTTCCATTACCCCTGGTAGCACCCATCAGATCCATCTCATTAAATACTGCGGCTTTTCCCTGTCTGGTGGGTAATGTAAATGTTTGTTATGAAATAGGAATCTATTCCGCAATAATTACCCTTGCCAATAATACCAATGGTTATGTTTTATCAAGAACGGGCTGTTGCAGAGTTGACAATATTTCAAACCTAAGTGCCAAAACAAGTGTTGGCAGTAACTATGTAACTACTATACCCGGAACTGCAACCTTACCTGTGGGACATAATAGTAGTCCACAATTTTTAATAAAAGATACCGCACTGGTTTGCGCGAACAAACCTTTTATTCTTGATTTTGGTGCGGTTGACCCAGATAATGATGTATTGAGTTATTCTCTTTGTGACGCTTTTACATCTGCAAGCGGTGGTAATACAACCGTACCCAGCTATAATCTTTCTTTATTATCATTACCTTATTTATCACCTTATAGTGGTAGTTTTCCATTAGGCGCAGCAGTTAGCATTGATCCGAATACAGGTATTATCAGCGGTATTGCTCCTCCTGAAGGTTCTTATGTGGTAAATGTATGTATCACAGAATGGAGAAACGGAACAGCTTTTACGCAGCATCGAAAAGATTTTATCTTAAAAGTCCAGAACTGCGATTTTATTGAAGCGGATCTGCCACCAAAAATTATTCAGTGTAATAATTTTTCGGTTCACTTTGAAAATGGTTCCACATCTTCTGCGATTACTTCCTATTTATGGCAGTTTGGCGATACGGCTCATAGTAGTTCTACTGCACCTACTATCGACTATGTATATAAAGATACCGGCAGGTATGTAGCCTCATTAACGGTAACTGGTCCAAAAGGTTGCATTGGCTCAGACAGCACACTTGTATTGGTTTATCCTGGTTTTAGGCCAGCCTTTACTATCAATGGCAGTTGCTACCAAAATCCATTTCTGTTTACAGATTCTACCACTACTACCTACGGTCTTGTAAATACCTGGCACTGGAATTTTGGCGATGCATCTACTTCCGCAGATACATCCATTTTGCAAAATCCACAATACAAATATGCAACACCCGGCACCAGAGATATCAGTTTTGTTGTAACCAATACAAAAGGTTGTGTAGATAGTGTTCATAAGCAACTGGTAGTAAATACAAAACCTTTGATCAACCTGCCATTCAGGGATACCTTAATTTGCAGTATTGATAGTTTACCGATTAACGTTCCTAATTCCGGCATATATAACTGGTTACCCAATACGAATATTTTGAATCCCAATACTTCCAGTCCTGTTGTATTTCCGAAAACAACAACCTGGTATTTTGTTCATGTAACTGATAATGGATGTGAGAATACCGATTCACTTATTGTAAATGTGCGTGATTTTATCAAGGTCAATGCGGGAAACGATTCTATCGTTTGCACTGGCGATACTTTTCGATTGAAACCCATTAGTGCCGCATTGGGCTATCAGTGGCAAAGTTCAACAGGTGTACCGATAGACAATATAAAATATCCGCTTGTACAGCCATTGGTTAATACACAATATTATGTGATCGCGAATCTAGGCAAATGTCAGGATCG
This sequence comes from uncultured Bacteroidota bacterium, assembly GCA_903926855.1. Lineage (GTDB taxonomy): Bacteria > Bacteroidota > Bacteroidia > Chitinophagales > Chitinophagaceae > Sediminibacterium. The sequence continues at coordinate 14,054 of CAIYKV010000044.1, forward strand.
CGATACCGTGGGTATTTCAGTGGTTCCTTATCCTTTATCCATTGCCGGGCCAGATGCTACAATTTGTTTTGGAACAAGGATACAATTAAAGGCAACGGCAAAAGGCATTTCATTTCAATGGAGTCCGGCCAATTCATTATCAGATGCCAGTATCCTGAACCCTGTTGCAGCTCCTTCAAAAACAACCCGGTATCTGCTGAAAGTTATCGATACGATTGGTTGCCCCAAACCGGGACTGGACAGTTTACTGATCACCGTTGCCCCACCAGTAATTGCCAATGCGGGAAAAGACACTTTTATATTAGTCAATCAGCCCGTGCAATTACAGGCAAGTGGAGGGGTAAGTTATAGCTGGACCCCCGAAACGGGTTTAAGTAATCCATCCATTGCCAATCCGATCCTTACGCTGGATGATCGTTTTACTTCTATAAACTATATCGTTAAGGTATCTGATCAATATGGTTGTTTTGCTGAAGATGGAATTCAGGTAAAAGTTTTTAAAACAGGGCCCGAAATTTTTGTTCCCTCAGCGTTTACACCCAACAAAGATGGAAAGAATGATATATTGAAACCCATCACGGTGGGAATCAGTATATTAAAATATTTCAGGGTATTTAACCGATGGGGGCAATTGGTATTCACGACTTCTGAAATAGGCAAAGGTTGGGATGGCAATTTGGGCAATATACCGCAAGCATCCGGAACTTATGTATTTGAGACTGAAGGGGTAGATTACCAGGGTAAGACCGTTTTCAGAAAGGGTACTTCGGTTCTGATCAGATAATTCTCATTTCTTTTTGTTTCTAAGCAGCATTGCCCTTCTCTTCTACATCTTACTTAAGATGTTGTAACTCCGTTAAATAAACATTCATATTACGGAAAAAATACAGCTATTTGTATTTTCACAAATCTATCTTTACATGATCCTGAAAACCAAGTTTGAACTAGGATGATTATTAAACCCAGTAAAGAAGTAACTATCTGCATATGAAATTTGTTCTGGCTGCCTTCCTTGTCCTGATTTTTACCCAGTCAGGATTAGCCAATCACCTGAAAGGGGGCTGGATACAGTATCAATATATTTCCTCAGATCCGGTAAACAAAACAACAACTTATCAAATAACGGTAAGACAATACCTGAGTTGTAATTCAACAGCAGGGCAAAGAGATCAATTTGTCTATCTTGGAATTTTTGATAATTCAACTAATACCCTTTATTCCGGACAAGCTTATACTATTCCACTAGCCGGCTCTGATAACCCCAATAAAACCACATATAGTCCATGTATCAGTTCTCCTCCACCTGTTTGTTATTTTATAGATAGATATACTACAACCGTAGTATTACCCAATAATATAGCCGGCTATACACTTACTGTACAAAGATGCTGTCGGATTGCCGGAATTGTAAACGTAAGTGGTAATTCGAGTGCGATTGGGGTAAGTTATACCAATACGATTCCTGGTGTCATTAATGGGGTTGATTATTCCAAAAACAGCAGTCCCGTATTTGCACAAAAAGATACAGCGATTGTTTGTTATAGTTCTCCCTTTACGTTTGATTTTAGTGCGGTTGATCCAGATGGAGATTCTTTAAGTTATAGTTTTTGTACAGGTTTAGTGGGGGGAGATAATTCTGCCGGAGGTGCACAGCCTTATCCTCCTTCCAGTCCTCCATATATTCCGGTAAGTTATTCTACCATATTTGCGGGGTATTCCCCCATGGGACCAACGGTTACGATTAATCCGGTAACAGGTATCATTTCCGGAACAGCTCCATCCATTACCGGTGATTATGTGGTAGCGGTTTGCGCGAATGAGTTTCGAAACGGAGTATTGATCGGAAGTACAAAAAAAGAGATTCATATTACAGTAGCCAATTGTTCAATTTCTGCAGCAGTTTTACAACCCAGCTATATTAGCTGTAATGGAACCACGCTAACATTCCAAAACGAATCACCTAATGCCACCATTATTTCATATTTATGGGACTTTGGGGTGACTACATTAACCACAGATACTTCTTCCAGTCCAACGCCTACTTATGATTATTTGAAAAGTGGGAAAGACAGTGGTACGTTTACCGTTAAACTGGTAGTGGCTTCTTCAGGAGGCTGCAAGGATTCTGCAACATCAAAAGTGAATATTTATCCGGGTTTTGTTCCAGGCTTTACCATTACTGGCACCTGCTATTTAAATACTTATCAATTTACAGATACAACTGCAAGTAAATATGGTTCAGTAAACAGCTGGCGATGGAATTTTGGAGACTTGACCAATGCTGCTGATACTTCCCATAGCAAAGACTCATCATGGAAATATCCAGGACCCATAACAACCAAGGTTAGTTTGATTGTTGCCAATAACAAAGGCTGCATAGATACTGTTACTAAAACATTGGTTGTGCTGGATAAACCCGCATTGGCATTGGCATTTAAAGACACTTTAATCTGTAGTAATGATAGTCTTGCACTAGGCGTAAATATTTCCAGCGGCACTATTAACTGGACCCCTTCAACAGGTCCTAATCAGTTGCGGATCATGAATAGCAATTCAGCAACCCCAACCGTATATCCACAGGATACAACTAAATATTATGTATCTGTAAATGATAATGGTTGTGTTAATTCTGATACCGTTACAGTGAATGTACTGAAATTTATTACGGTAGATGCTGGCCCTGACACTACAATTTGCAGGACTGACTCGGTAATGCTAAAGCCTAACAGCTATGCTTTATCATATCAATGGGTATCTTCTGACGGAGAGATAATAAAAAATATTAAAAATCCCTATGTAACTCCTCTTACAAATGCTATCTATTATGTAACTGCCAATTTAGGAAAATGCCAGGCAAGGGATTCAGTGGCTGTGAAACCAGTTCCTTACCCCATAGCCAGATTAGGCAATGATACACTGATATGTTTTGGAAATACAGTTCAGTTGAACGGTACAACAGTGGGATCCAGCTTTTACTGGACACCGGCTAATTCACTGAGCAATCCAAATTCTCTTTCACCAATAGCCGGCCCTTCAAAAACAACATTGTATATTCTTACCGCTATTGATACAGTGGGTTGCAATAAACCAGCAAGTGATACTTTAATTATTACAGTAATACCACCTATCAATGCTTATGCTGGTAAAGATACCATGGTATTACCTAATCAAACCATACAACTCAATGCCAGCGGTGGTAGCAGTTATTACTGGAGCCCTTCAACAGGTTTAAGTGCTATCGATATTTCTAACCCAACAGTAACTCTGGGAGGTTCGCTAGATTCAGTCAGATATACAGTGATTGTATCCAATAGTGGATGTTCGGCACAGGACCAGATAAGTATACGTGTATACAAAAATGGACCGGATATACTGGTTCCTTCCGGGTTTACACCCAATGGTGATGGAAAGAATGATATCATTCGACCCATTACGATTGGTATTACCAAGATCAATTATTTTACCGTATTTAACCGTTGGGGACAGCCTGTATTTACCACAACAGAATTCGGAAGAGGATGGGATGGAAACTTCAATGGCGTTCCACAAGGCAGCGGAACCTATGTTTATGAAACGGAAGGGGTTGACTATCTCGGTAAAACCGTTTTTAGAAAAGGAACCATTGCCCTGATCAGATAAGAAGCACAGAAAATTTGTATCCTCTTTAAAATTTTGACTTTTGATTTTTGACTTTTGATTCCCTTAATTTCGCTTATATATCCCTACTTTATGTCTAAAACTATTTTAATTACAGGTGCCACATCCGGTTTTGGAAAAGCCATTGCTGAAGTTTTTGCAGCAGCAAACTGGAATTGTATCATAACGGGCAGAAGGGCTGAAAAATTAAACAATTTTGCCAAAGAGCTGGAAATAAAATACCCAATTAAAGTATTGCCTTTAGTATTTGATGTACAGGATCGTGAAGCTGTATTCGCTGCCATCAATGGATTACCATCCGAATGGCAGGCAATCGATGTTTTGGTAAATAATGCCGGATTGGCACTGGGAAGAGATAGTTTTGAAAATGCCAATCTGGATGATTGGGATACGATGATGAATACCAATGTAAAGGGCCTTATGTATGTATCTAAAGCGGTTATCCCTTTTTTAACCTCCCGTAAAAAAGGGCATATTATCAATATAGGTTCTACTGCCGGAAAAGAAGTTTATAAAGATGGCAATGCGTATTGTGCCAGCAAACATGCGGTAGATGCTTTGAGTAAAGCTATGCGAATCGATCTTTTGCCATATGGTATAAAAGTTACTACTGTTCACCCCGGTGCAGCTGAAACTGAATTCTCTATTGTAAGGTTTAAAGGAGATCAAACAAAAGCCGTCCTGGTATATGATGGCTATAAAGCATTACAGGCAGAAGATGTTGCCAATATCGTTTTTTATTCTGCAAACCTGCCAGATCATGTATGTATCAATGATTTGGTAGTAACCTGTTTATCGCAGGCAAATTCATTTTACCTGCACAAATAATTTTATTCCGTTCAAGGTAATGGGTTGATTTCGGTAACAGACTGATTAAATTCCGCAATCATTTCCTTTACGATTTCGGCTGCAGGTATTATTTCATTGATTAGGGCACTTACCTGTCCAATTTCGAGTTCACCTTCCACCAGGTCACCTTCAAACATCCCTTTTTTAGCTCTTGCCCTGCCTAAAATATTTTTCATTTCTTCCTGATCAGCCCCGCGCAATTCAGCAGCATGAACTTTCTCAAAAAACTCATTCTTCAATAGTCTTACCGGCATTAATTTTTTCATTGCCAGCAAAGTATCTCCTTCTGCCGATTTGATTACTGCTTGCTTAAAATTAATATGTGAGGAAGCTTCCGGCGTACATAAAAAACGACTGCCCACCTGAACACCCTCTGCACCCAACACCATCGCGGCCAGCATCTGTCTGCCGGAACCGATGCCACCCGCAGCAATTACAGGAATTTGTACACTGCTTTTAACCAAAGGAATTAATACCAAACTGGTTGTTTCTTCACGGCCGTTATGTCCACCCGCTTCAAACCCTTCCGCAACAACTGCATCACAGCCGGCTTCCTCCGCTTTTTTTGCAAACCGGCTACTGCTTACCACATGCACTACCGTAATCCCTTTTTCTTTTAAATATCCGGTCCATTGTTTCGGGTTCCCTGCACTGGTAAAAACGATCGAAACCTTTTCTTCAATAATAATTTTGATGAGTGCTTCTGCATCTGGATACATGAGAGGGATATTGACACCAAAAGGCTGATCCGTTGCAGCTTTACATTGACGGATATGTTCCAACAAAACATCCGGGTACATACTTCCTGCACCAATCAATCCCAATCCGCCGGCATTACTTACTGCACTAGCCAGTTTCCAGCCACTGGCCCAAACCATTCCAGCCTGAATAATCGGATATCGAATTTTAAACAGCTGGGTGATTCTATTTTGGGAAGTTTGTGTATTCATAAATAAAGATTCAATATGAACATAAAGATAAAAGTAAGGTGGGAGGATGGGTTAATTTTTTCACCGCAGAGAACAGGAGAAAGGGAGGTTTCGCTGAAAAATCAACTAGATAATAAACGAATCAATCAATAATACTAACCGAAGTCGATTTCGGTATTGTCGCCAATATTCAGACTGCGGCTCAATCCTTTAACAGATGCATCACTACCAATTAATGAATTATCGAGTACCACTTCAAATAAGGTAGTATAAGAACCGATGATACTGTCGCGAACGATTGAGTGTTTGATAGAAGTGTTTGCACCTATGGCTACATGCGGACCAATAATCGCATTGGAAATATCGCATCCGGGGGCAATACTTACAGGAGGAATAATAATTGTATCCTTAAAATCATGCTCCCCGATAATATTACCACCAAATTTTTTCAAAAGGGTAGCATTACTTTCGAGCAGGGTTTCTTTTTTACCGCAATCAAACCAGTTCTTTACTTTAAATGCCTGAAACCTGGCGCCTCGCTTGATCATACAATCCAATGCATCGGTTAAATTATACTCGCCAAAAGTTTTGATATCCTGTGCAAATAAATGATGCAAACACTCGAAAAGAAAATGAGTTTCTTTGATCTTATATAAGCCAACCAAAGCCATATTGCTTTTGGGAATTGAGGGTTTCTCTACCACCTGGTCGATAAATCCATCATCCCCTACCGAAGCCACCCCGAAATTTCTGGGGTCATCTACTTTTTTAATACCCAGCATACTATAGGGACTATTCACCACTTCTTTTACATCATATTCGCAAATGGTATCTCCCAAAACAACAAACACTTCATCATCTCCAACAATATTCCGGGTCAATTCAATAGCATGTCCCGTACCCTGCCGCTCGTTCTGGAAAACAAAATGGGTGGTCAGATCCGGGTAAGATTGTTTTACATATTCCTGTATTTTTTCTCCCAGGTACCCTACAATAAAAACAAACTCATTGATACCGGCCTCATGTAACTGATCTACAATAAAACTAAGAATCGTTTTACCTGCAATAGGGATTAATGCTTTAGGTTGGGTATAGGTATGGGGCCTTAATTTTGCTCCGGCGCCGGCAACTGGGATAATCGCTTTCATGGGGGTCTTTTGCTTTTGAAAATATCGTTGTTTTCCGCCAAATCCATCTATCTTCCTTTCAAAACGTATTCTCAATAGGTCGAAAATAGGAAAAACTGCCAACATACCCCCCAACCTTCCGTTTTAGTTTAGAAATTCTCTTTTTATTTACCTCTTATCCCCGATTCCGGTAAAAAAACCAACAGGTAGCTCAATACCATAGCCCACAGCTTATCTTTGCCGGAAATAAACGCTGATGCAAAGAGATACATTGGTTTTTGACCTCATTAAACAGGAGCTGGAAAGACAACGTCATGGTATTGAACTGATCGCTTCTGAGAATTTTACCAGCCTTCAGGTAATGCAGGCTATGGGGAATGTAATGACGAATAAATATGCCGAAGGCTACCCGGGTCGCCGTTATTATGCAGGTTGCGAAATTGTTGATCAGACAGAACAACTGGCCATAGATCGTTTAAAACAGATATTCGACTTAGAATACGCCAATGTACAGCCCCATAGTGGTGCCCAGGCAAATGCAGCAGTTGCACTGGCAGTATTACAGCCCGGCGATGCCATTTTGGGTCTTGATCTTAGTATGGGTGGACATTTAACCCATGGATCGGCGGTAAACTATAGTGGTAAATTATACAACCCCCATTTCTATGGAGTTACCCGGGAAGCCGGTTTGGTTGATTATGAAATGCTGGAAGCAAAAGCCAGAGAAGTAAAACCCAAAATGATTATATGTGGTGCCAGTGCTTATAGCCGGGATTGGGATTATGCCAGAATACGGAAAGTAGCCGATGAAGTGGGGGCACTGGTTATGGCAGATATTGCCCATCCTGCAGGCTTAATCGCTAAAAAATTGTTGAACGACCCATTTGATCATTGCCATTTTGTAACCTCAACCACGCATAAAACATTGAGAGGGCCACGAGGGGGAATTATCATGATGCGGAAAGATTTTGAAAACCCCTTTGGCTTAAAAGATGTAAAAGGCAATATCCGTATGATGAGCAACCTGATGGATATGGCTGTTTTCCCGGGTATACAAGGAGGCCCGCTGGAACATGTAATTGCTGCAAAAGCGATTGCTTTCGGAGAAATTCTAAGTGATGAATTTACAGGGTATGCACACCAGATAATCAAAAATGCACAGGCATTGGCAAAAGCATTGGTTGAAAAAGACTATCGGATTATTAGTGGAGGAACTGATAATCACCTTGTATTAATAGACCTGCGTAATAAAAATATCAGTGGTAAAAAAGCAGAACAGGCATTGGTATTGGCAGATATTACTGCCAATAAAAATATGGTGCCTTATGATGACAAGAGTGCTTTTGTTACTTCGGGTATCCGTTTAGGTGTTCCAGCCATTACTACAAGAGGTATGAAAGAAGAACATATGCAATTTGTAGTAGATTCTATTGATACCGTTTTGATGAATGCAGAGGATACTTATATAATAACCAAAGTAAAGAACCAGGTAAACGAGTTCATGACTCAGTTTACACTTTATCCGGAACTGGGTTAATCACCAATTTGGAAATACAGATTATACGATTCTATATGATACAAAGAATACAAACCATTTGGTTACTGATAGCTTCCACATTGGGATTTAGCAGCCTGAAACTTCCTTTTTATATTGGCAGTACCGGCAATACTCCGGCAGAGAATTTTACCTCAATGAGCAATACTTTTTTGATGATACTTACGGTTGCAGCAAGTATACTCGCCCTTGTTTCTGTTTTTTTATACAACAATCGTAAGCTACAGTTAAAAATGGGGTTGGCAGGATGTGTCATCAGTATACTCAATATCATCCTGTATTTTCTGGCCATCAAAAAATATGATGCAGGTGGTATCTCACTATTTAGTGTACTCAGCTTCGCAATCCCTGTATTTTATTTATTAGCGATCAGGGGTATTTATCAAGATGAAAAGCTGGTAAAGAGTATTGATAGATTACGCTAATGGTATTTATAGATATTTAGCTGTATAACTTTCCTTAATCTTTTTGATACCTGAAGGTACTCCCGCATATACGATATTTCCTCCGGCATCACCGGCTTCTGGACCAAGATCAATAATCCAGTCAGCAGATTTGATTACATCCGTATTGTGTTCTATTACAATCAGGGAATGGCCCTGCTCGATCAAAGCATTAAATGAAGCCAGTAATTTTTTGATATCATGAAAATGCAGCCCGGTTGTGGGTTCATCAAAAATAAACAACACATGCCCAATTCCCTTGCCCTTACCTAAAAAGCTGGCCAGCTTTACTCTCTGCGCTTCCCCACCACTCAATGTATCGCTGCTTTGCCCCAGTTTGATATAGCCAAGACCCACATCCTGTAAAGGCTGTATTGCATTTTTAATCGCCTTTTCATCCACAAAAAAATCGATTGCCTGGTCAACACTCATTTCCAATACATCAAATACACTTTTCCCTTTATAATGCACTTCAAGCACTTCTTCTTTAAATCGTTTACCACCACAGGATTCACAGGTAAGATGCACATCTGCCAAAAACTGCATTTCTACTACCTGTTCTCCCTCTCCCTTACAGGTATCACATCTTCCCCCATCTACATTAAAAGAAAAGTGCTTGGGCTGAAAGCCCCTGGTTTTGGATAAAGATTGTTTAGCAAATAGATCCCGGATATGATCATACGCTTTTATATAAGTGATCGGGTTACTGCGGGATGATTTACCGATTGGATTTTGATCGATCATTTCAATTTGTGAAATATAATCAACATCCCCTGACAGGTTTTTATGCAGCCCAACTTTTTCAGTAAACTCTCCTTTCAATTTTCTTAGTGCAGGAACCAACACCTGTTTTACCAATGTGGTCTTACCACTTCCGCTTACCCCGCTTACTACACATAATGTATTGAGCGGGAAACTAACAGTAATATCCTTCAGGTTATTCTGTCTCGCATTTTCCACTACAATACTCCGGTTCCATTTCCGAACAGTCTTCGGCGCATCAATACTTAATTTACCGGTAAGGTATTTTCCGGTAAGGCTATCCGGATTAGCCGTAATCTCCTCATAATTGCCTACAGCCACTACTTCTCCACCCAAATGAGATGCCAATGGGCCCATATCAATAATATAATCCGCTTCGCGCATCATCATTTCATCATGTTCTACCACCACCACTGTATTACCCAGGTCTCGCAATGATTTCAGAACGCTGATTAATCTTACCGTATCACGGGAATGAAGTCCGATAGAAGGCTCATCCAGTATATATAAAGAGTTGGTAAGATTACTACCCAGACTTCGGGTAAGTTGTATACGCTGGCTCTCTCCACCACTTAATGAATTGGCCAATCTGCTTAAAGTAAGATATCCCAACCCAACATCAATCAAGGTTTGCATTCGTTGGTTTACTTCCAATAATATTCTTTTGGCAACCTGTTGATCATGGTCTGATAAACGCAATGCATCAAACCATGTTTTCAGGTCCTTAACAGGTAATTCACACAATTCACCAATATGCTTACCGCCAACTTTTACATATAGCGCTTCTTTACGTAAACGATATCCTTTACAGTCGGGGCAATTGGTTCTTCCTCTATACCTGCTTAACAACACCCTATACTGAACCTTGTACAGGTTCTGCTCCACTTCTTTAAAAAAATCATCAATCCCCTGTACACCAGCCGCCCCTTCCCATAATTGTTTGTATTGTTCTTTTGACAGATCAATGATGGCTTTATGAATAGGGAAGCCGATTTTACCAGCACCTTTCATAAATTGTTCTTTCCACCAGCCCAATTTCTCTCCTTTCCAGGGCGCAACGGCGCCTTCATATAAACTGAGTCTTTTATCAGGTATTACCAGATCAGCATCTATGCCTAATACCTGACTAAATCCCTCACAGGTTGGACAAGCACCAAAAGGGTTATTAAATGAAAAAAGATTGGGCACCGGTTCTTCAAACTGAATACCATCCAACTCAAATTTATTGCTGAAAAAAAGAAGTTTGCTCCCATTCAACTCAAGATACATATCACCTTCGCCTTCATAAAAAGCAGTTCCGATAGAATCAGATAAGCGATGCAAATCATCTTCATCAAATTTTTTGGTTACAATTCTGTCAATCAGAACAAATGTCTTGTGCTCTGTATTGTCTGCAGTTAATTTTTTCTTCAGTTCCTTATCAGAAAGTTCCAGTAATTCTTCAATACGGATTATTTCACCTGCGCCTGTTGTTTTGTTTCCTTTTGACTCACGATAGTACATTCTTGAAAAGCCTTTCTGCATCAAAATATTCAACTCTTCTCTGGCTTCTCTTCTGGCATGTTGTTTAAAGGGCACTATAATATGCAACTTACTCCCATCCGGCATAGCAAGAATTGCATTGACCACATCGGCAACATCATCGCGGGTAACTTCTTTCCCGCTAATCGGCGATAGGGTCTTGCCCGCACGTGCATAGAGCAGCCGGAGATAATCATATATCTCAGTCATACTACCCACCGTACTTCTGGGTGTTCTGGTAATTACTTTTTGTTCAATGGCAATTGCGGGACATAGGCCTTTTATATAATCCACATCAGGTTTTTCCATCCGAGCCATAAATTGTCTTGCATAGGCACTCAGACTTTCGGCATACCTGCGCTGTCCCTCAGCAAATAAAGTATCAATTGTAAGAGATGATTTGCCGCTACCCGATACACCAGTTACCACAATTAGTTTATTTCGCGGAAAACTTACTGTAACGTTCTTTAGGTTATGAACACGTGCTCCTTTTACAAGGATATCCCCTGAATCATCTTTACTATGTTCTAATTGCGGAGCTTTTGTTTTCGTTGCCATAAAGTCTACAAATTAAACACATTATTCGCCTTTAAGTTTAGAAACCATCCAATTTATCAAATCTGAAGGCCATCTTTCCAGAAAGAATTCGGATTTGTGCATAATTGAGATATGTGCATAACCCAGACCCCTAAAAACCTTCTTTTCCACAAAAGTCCGGAGATATGAAAAGATGTATAATTTGTCGCTGAAATATAATGAGTTAGTATAAAAAAATTGAAGTAAAACTTGCACCAATATCCTGAAGCGAGAACCCAAACTGACTCAAAACCCAATGTTATGAGAGCATTAGATCAGGCATCTGATAATGAATTAATACGCTCGTTCCAGGATGGCGACACCGGGGCTTTTGAAGCCTTAACCCTTCGCTATAAGGATAAGGTGTTTTCTTCTATTCTATTTTTTGTAAAGGACAGCTACCTCGCGGAAGACCTGTTTCAGGATGTTTTCATTAAGATTATTGATACCCTTCAAAACAAGCGGTATACTGAAGAAGGCAAATTTCTGCCATGGGCACTGCGGATTGCACATAATTTATGCGTGGACTATTTCAGAAAAGTAAAGCGTACCCCTGCCATCAAAACCAGTGATAACAAAGATATTTTTGAGATCATTCAATTAACAGAAGAAGGTCCTGATGCCCGTATTATGCAGGGTGAGAGCCATGAAAGGGTTCGATTAATGCTTGACCTGCTTCCGGAAGAACAAAGAGAGATCATTGTATTAAGGCATTATGCTAATTTAAGTTTCAAGGAAATAGCCCAGATCACGAATTGCAGTATCAATACAGCACTGGGGCGTATGCGTTATGGACTAATCAACCTCCGCAAAATGATGGTTGAGAAGCAGATTGCATTATAAACTTCGATTTGCCTGCTATATAAGAAATGACTGCTATTTAGCCTTAAGTTGGCTATTAGATTAGCTATTTTTTTCGCTTCTCAAACGCGGCTTTTACCGTATCCAGGTGATCAATAAATTTCTGCACATCCGGATCATAGCTATATTTTACATCACTGAGGGGGTTCCCGTCGAGGTCAATAAATTTATATAGCGGTTGGGCATTAAACCCGAATTTGGAAACTTCGTATTCCAGGTTTTTTTCGCCAAGGGTTGTTATTTTATCTCCATTGGGGCTGGTAACCTGTTCGGCAGGGGGCAATTCTGTTGATTCATCTACGTACAAACTAATCAACACAAAATTCTCTTTGATTCGTTTCAATACTTCCGGGTTTTTCCAAACCTGTTCTTCCATCTTGCGGCAATTGGCACAGCTATGTCCGGTGAAATCCAGCATTACCGGCTTGTTTAACGCTTTAGCTGCAGCCATTCCTTCAGATAAATCAAAATAGGCAACCAAACCAAAAGGCACATGTAGTTTATCAGTATACCTAGCCGGGGGTAATGCGATAGCATGAAGGGATGAAGTATTTCCCTGCTGAGAAACACCACTACTTAATCCGTCAATTTTATATTTGAGGTCTTCCAGGTTAAATTCCTGCGTAGTAGCGGGGGGTATAAATCCACTCAATAATTTCAATGGAGCACCCCATAAACCCGGAACCATATATAAAGTAAAGCAGAAAGAGAAAATTGCAAAGAATAAACGGGGTACACTCACAAATTTCAATTCGCTGTCATGAGAAAAAGTCAATTTCCCAATCAGGTATAAACCTAATAAACCGAAGATCACGATCCAGAAAACCAGGAAAACATCTCTGTCAAGTAAATGCCAGTGATAGGCAAGGTCAACATTGGATAGAAATTTCATAGCCAATGCTAGTTCAATAAAACCAAAAGTAACTTTTACCGAATTCAGCCATCCGCCACTTTTGGGTAAGGATTGAAGCATAGAAGGGAAAAAGGCAAATAAAGAAAAAGGTAATGCCAATCCTGTTCCAAAACCCAACATACCCAGAACGGGTGCAATAGAAACCCCTTTCGTACTTGTTTGACCCAATAAAGTACCTACTAAGGGTCCGGTGCAGGAAAAGGAAACAATCACCAGGGTAAGTGCCATGAAAAAAATACCTAAGATGCCACCTTTCCCGGCCTGCTGATCTGCTTTATTCGCCCAACTATTAGGAAGCTCCAATTCAAATGCACCAAAAAAGGAAATGGCAAATACAATGAAAATGATAAAGAACAAAATATTAGAGATGGCACTGGTAGAGATATTATATAAAATTTTATCTCCGAAAATCAGTGTCAATAAAAGTGTAGGAATGGTATAGATCAGTATGATAGACAGAGAGTACCAAATAGCATTTTGTAATCCTTCTGCCCTGGATTTACTTCTCTTTAAAAAGAAACTCACAGTAACAGGAATCAACGGGAATACACAGGGTGTGATAATCGCGATTAGTCCGGTAAGAAAGCAAACAAGGAATACTTTCCATAATGACTGGCCTTTAGATGTGATGTCGGTGGCTGTAGTATCATTCGTAATGACTGCTGCAGGACGAACCTTTACCAAAAAGGGTTCCGACCCGCTAGGGAATTCCTCCCCATTTTTTGCCAACCAATTGAATGATCCGGCTAAAACAGTACTGTCTTTTGCTGCAATATGAAATGGAAAGCGAAAAATCACATCATTGGAAAAAAGGCGATTTACTGAATTGCCATTACTCTGTTTTACCAATTCTGCATTTCCTAGTTCCGTTAGGGTATCAGCCTGTCTTTGATAAGATGCTCCGCTATCTATTACCAATTGGCTTATAAATGGATCTTCCGGATTAGCTTTTTTAACAGAGAAAACAGAAACCCCTTTACTAATAGTGGCTTTTACCTCCAAGTAAATAATACTATCATTTACTCGAATGGTATTAAAAACAACCTGCACTGGCTTTGTTTCCTGAGCGGTTAAACGGGTTAGGCCAATAATGCCTACTAAAAAGAAAAGGGCGATATTCCTCATTATTGCAGTTTAAGGTCAAACGACTTTTTAGTAGGAGGTAAACATTTACTGTCGTTACAAACCATATATTCAACGGTGCCGGCGATATTGGTTTTTACATTTCCTTTTACCGTTACCGTTTGTACAAACTGTACTTTATCACTAAAAAAAGATACCTGAATGGGCTTGTCGCCGAAATTTTTATCCAATAACGTTTCTATCTTTCCCAACTCTTTAGGTTTACCGGCTTTCACCTGTAGCAGCGGATTGGGTTTGAATTTGATTTCTGTAGCAATTGGTCCTCCCTTAGCCGTATTCTGAGAATAGATATGCCAGGGATTATCTATCAATGCCGTAATCACAATCTCATATGTATCTGCCGCTTTTTTCTTTGCTTCATACGACCAGGTAACCGGGTTTTCTACCTGACCAAAGGCAAAAGCTGTTAGGAATGTAAAAACAAATGCTGTAGTTATTTTTTTCATAGTATTGATATCAATAGGTACTCAAATGACGTTACAAAATGCGTTTACTTACAAAATTTCCTAATTAAGGCCAAGTATTTCGAATACTTTCCTGCCATCTATATTTGACATCTCAGTAGAAGAAGCTCGCTCCGGATGGGGCATCATTCCGAAAACATTGTTTTGCTTATTCCGGATACCAGCTATACCACGTATCGCCCCATTGGGATTAGCTGTCGCATTAATATGCCCCTTTTCATCACAATACCTGAATATTACCTGGTCATTTTTCTCTAGATCATCCAAAGTTGCTTCATCTGCATGATACCGACCTTCTCCATGAGCGATGGGAATTTTCAATGCGGGGCCGTCAACATTTTTGATAAATACATTTTTACAAATGAATTGCTGGTTCGCATTTTGTAATAAAACACCGGGTAATAATCCGCTTTCACATAATATCTGAAATCCATTACATACCCCTAGTACTTTACCACCTTTATTCGCAAATTCAATGACACTTTGCATCATAGGACTAAATCTTGCTATTGCCCCGCAACGGAGGTAATCTCCATAAGAAAACCCGCCAGGTAAAATGATACAGTCCTCAGTAGTAAACATGCTCAGGTCTTTGTCTTTATGCCATAACATAATCACTTCTTTTCCAAGATCATTTTGCAGTGCATCCTGCATATCTCTGTCACAGTTAGACCCGGGGAAAACAACTACTCCAAATTTCATAGGTATTCCTTTATATAACATTTACGATTATAACCAAAGGTAATAAACTCACCCGTTAAGAGAGGGCTAATTTTTGATAAAAACCCAGTTATTATAGGCGATTAGCACAACCGATAACCAAAAAAGCAAATTGGGCAAAATTAACCTGCGTGGAAAAGAAAAGGCATTAGATGAAAATACTGCAATGGGTACCAGTGCCATAAAAGCCGATTCTATTCCTGAATTGGTAAAAATAAATGGGATTGGAAGCAGTATTACCAGCATGGTAGCCATCATTCCCCAGTTTTTCCTGATCTGAATCACCATCCTTTGATTAAACACCTGCCAGTAATATAATCCTAACAATAAAACAATCAACAAAAAGGAAAGCTCAAATACCAGATTTTCTGACCAGTGTTGCAAAGGCAAAGTCAATTGCACAGAAGGTAAATAAGATAGGAAATGCGAAAGTTCATCTTTTAGAAAAAACCAGGAAAAAAGAAAATAATAAGGCAACACGATTCCCATCAATAAAACCACCCATTCTGCAGTATTAAATGGTCGGACTTCCATTAATGCCAATAACACAACGATAATCAGTAATGCGGTAGGATGATAGCAGATTACGGATAGTCCGATAATAAGGCCAGTATTAAACAACAAGGTTTTAGGAGAAGGATTATTATATAACTTACTCAGTCTTGCGAATAACCATAATAACAAAAAATTAGCCAGCATTGCTGAAGAAATACTGCTCCATTGTGGCAGGATTCCAGTTAACAATATAAAAGTCATGGCAGGCACATAGGTATTCTGTGGAAACATCCTGAAATTATTCAGGATCAGGTTTAGTCTTATTGCCTGAAAAAGCACAATTCCCAGGTATAAGACAACCAATACAGTTTGCGGTAGGCCAACAATATACTGTTTCAGAAAAAAAGAAAAGACGCCATCATCTGTATGTGAAAGTACAACAGGTGCTACCATAAATAAATGGACATGCACGCCTATACAAAGCAGCGCAAGAAAAAAAAGATTGATGATGGATTTATCCCTAAATAAAAAAACCACGCCTGTATATTAAAATTCGAGTTTAGCAAAACAAGTATACCCTCTGTATTGACAAGGAATGATGGCTTGCCTGGCACCTACCTGTTTAATATGTCGGGCCATAAAATCGTATCCTCTGTCAAGGTTTTTAAAAGTCGGGTTTCTGTCAATTTGCCCAACGGGAGAAATGCTCTGGTCCGTTAATATCATATTTCTTTTCTCCAACACATTGAAAACAAAATGTAACTGATCACCTGAATTCAGCAAACCAAAACCAATGAAATTATCGGAATTATCATCGTACTGTGATTTCCTGATCACATTACTCCATTCCATTTTTCCATTGGGCTCGAATGAGATTACGACCACATTGTCTGCGAAATAACGTGTCATACCATTAGCCGGGTTCCCATAATTATTATATCCTCCCGGATAATATCCAAATTGACTGCGTGTATAATAATCAGTCCCGGTAAGGTATGGGTTTCCATAGAGATAGTCCCAGCGGCTAAAGGTATTCTGGCCCCTTGTACTGGAATAAGCAGATTCGGCAATTACAATAAAGCCGCCGTCTTTTCTCAGGATAATCTGTTTAAAAAAGAAATCATTAAACGCAGATTTATTACTGCCATCTCCTTTCGCATCTGCTCTCAACTCATCTGAAAAATTAGTGGTGGCATTTAGTATTTCTTTGTTCATTACCTTATCCCAGAGCGTATAATAAATACCTTCAATATTCCCCCTTCTGGCCTTACTCGCAAAGGAAGAAACCAGGTAATGTTTATTAATATTATCTGCTTTTATCCGGATATTATCTAGAAATATACCGCTCACCTTAAGGTCATTCTCTGAAAACACATCATACATAGCCGGTTTGGTAATCAGGAATACCTTATTGATATTATCATTGGAAGAAGTGCCGGATTCTCTAACACAAACCATATCTCCGTCATTATCCAGCGTAAACTCAGATAAGAAATCATTCCGTTGCGGCATGGGTACAAATAGCCTCGATTTCTTCAACAGTTGCAAATCTTTATTGAAAAGACATGTGGTAAGAATATGCTGCTTATCATTTTTCGAATTCACTTTAAACAACATAATCTTCTGCTTATCCTCACTATTGATAAGGGAATAAATCTTATTACTGGCAGAATAATTAATGTTTTCAGTTGAGTCTAATTCAATCTGCTCACCTACCTGTTTCCCATTTTCATCAAGCTTAATGGCCATGCAATAGACGGCTGTACGTTTCTGGTATTGATAGATCATATAAGCAAAATCAGGGTATACCAGGAATTCCATATTCAATATCCGGGAATTGGCCAGTTCCATCCTGTTTTTAGCCTGCATTTTCATGTCTTCATCATACACTGATATATAATACAGGTCACGGTAATTTTTATAAATCAACACCTTACCCTTTACTTTGCCTACAATCTCAAAATTGAGGTTACGGGGATCATCCCGGTCAGGCTCTGAATATGTAACCCTTTGCGCCCTTGCAGAAAACAGGGTCACCAAAAGGCAGGTAAAGATTACAGCTATTTGCTTTTTCATTTCCAGATAGAAATTTATATTTCAAATGTACGGTTTACCCGTCTTAACAGATACCTAAATTAACCGTAAACAGGATAAAAACCTTGTCGTTGCAATATTTACCAAGCGGGAGTAAATTTACCTATACATTTGTTAAAATATTTCCAGTCTAAAGCAATAATTTTTTTGTGTGAGCAAGAATTTCAATAAGGTAACTACTGCCGGACTCATCATTGCATTAGGGATCATTTATGGCGATATCGGCACATCTCCACTGTATGTATTAAACGAAATCATTACCGGACGGGCAATTTCCGAAAAGCTGATTATCGGGTCCCTCTCCTGTATTATTTGGACCCTCACTTTACAAACTACCATAAAATATGTGATTCTTACGCTAAAAGCGGATAATAAGGGTGAAGGGGGCATTTTCAGCTTGTATGCACTTGTGAGAAGAAGAAGAAAATGGCTGGTTGTGCCCGCCATGCTGGGTGGTGCCGCCTTGCTGGCAGATGGGATTATCACTCCACCCATTACCGTTACTTCTGCAATTGAAGGATTGCGCCAGCTTCATGCATTAAAGGATATCCAACAAAATACCATCATAGGCATTGTTATAGGGATTATTACGGCTTTATTTTTCCTGCAACAATTCGGAACCGCCTCCATCGGTAAGCTATTCGGACCCATTATGGGCATTTGGTTTGCCATGTTGGCAATATTGGGTTGCACACATTTATTGGATGATATAGGAATATTCAAAGCCCTGAATCCTTATTACGCCATCGATTTGCTAACCACCTATCCAAAGGGTTTCTGGCTATTGGGAGCGGTTTTTTTGTGTACTACCGGTGCCGAAGCATTATACAGCGATCTAGGTCATTGCGGAAGAGGAAATATCCGGTTCTCCTGGATCTTTGTAAAAACATGTTTGATATTGAATTATTTGGGACAGGGAGCCTGGTTACTGGCCAATTACAAAGACCAGATCATCCCCCCACAGGTAATGGCAGATGGATTTAATCCCTTTATAGGTGTGATGCCACAATGGTTCAAACTGGCAGGAATTATGATTTCCACTACCGCAGCAGTAATTGCCAGTCAGGCATTGATTTCAGGCTCATTTACCTTAATCAGTGAAGCTATGCGGCTGAATCTTTGGCCAAAAATGAAGATCAATTATCCAACCGAAGAAAAAGGACAACTTTATATTCCCGGTATCAGCCTTTTATTATACATCGGCTGTGTAGGTATTGTTTTATACTTTCAGAAATCATCGAATATGGGGGCTGCCTATGGACTGGCCATTACCATGTGCATGATCAGCACCTCTTTGTTATTTGCTAATTTTCTGGTAAGCCGGAGGGTTCAGTCGATATGGATATATCTGTACCTGGTTGTTTACCTGATTATTGAAAGTTCATTCCTGATTGCCAACCTGGAAAAATTCTTACATGGAGGTTATGTAACACTGATTGTAGGCGGGGGTTTATTTGCTGTAATGTATGTTTGGTTCCGAAGTCGTAAGATCAAAAACCGCTATGTTGAGTTTGTTCGTATGGAACACTATATACCCATGATTCAGGAGTTGAGTAACGATAGAACCATTGGTAAATATGCCACTCACCTGGTATACATGACCAGTGCCAATAACCCAAAAGAAATAGAGCACAAAATCATTTATTCTATTCTGAATAAAAAACCTAAAAGGGCCGATATCTACTGGTTTGTGCATGTGGATGTATTAGACGATCCTTATACCTGCGAATATTCTGTAGAACATATTATACCCAATGATATTATCCGTGTCGAGTTTCGCTTAGGATTCCGGGTTGAGCAACGCATTAACCTGATGTTCCGCAAAGTGGTTGAGGACCTGGTAAACAATAAAGAAGTGAATATCACCAGTCGCTATGAAAGCCTGGAAAGAAATAATGTTGTCGGGGATTTTCAGTTTATTGTTCTTGAAAAATACCTTAGCCAGGATAATGAACTTCCTTTCTTTGAAAGAATCATTATGAAATTATATTTCTGGCTCAAAGAAATCAGTTTGGGAGAAGAACGGGGGTTTGGACTGGATCCTAGTTTTGTTACCATTGAAAAATTTCCGCTGATTGTTGCCCCGGTTTCAAGACTTAATCTCAAGCGGGTTTACCATGAAGGAAATGATTTTGAATGAACCATATCAGCCCGAAAGAATTAAAAAACAAACTTCAGGATCCCGATATCTTTCTGCTGGATGTAAGGGAGCCAGATGAACATGCTTCATTCAATATTGGAGGCATGTTGATACCATTGGGGGAGATCATCAGTCAGGCAAAAAATATACCCACGGATACACCTGTTTTTGTGTATTGCGAAAAAGGAATCAGAAGCCAGATAGCGATTCAAAGATTACAGGAAAAATTCGGGTTTACCAATCTGGTGAATTTAACAGGGGGAATGCATTCGTGGAGAAAAGAAATAGAGTAGTCAGCAAAAAAAGGCTAAAAAAAGCAAGAACCCACCACATACTATATGGGCAGGTTCTTTATTGGGGGGGAGTACACGCCGTAATAATGAAATCACGAAAATTACTATTGAGGGTTGTTTTCAAGGATTGCTTCATTTAAAACCACATCACTCAAAAAACCATTACAAATCCCTTTTACCCGAATGGTTTTACCAAGCTCAGGTTTTGAATTACCTGATTTTAGCGTACAGAATACATTCGAAAAGGCATCATCACTTTTTAAAGTAACTGTGGTTTGTCCAGCCTGGTCAGTCTTTACATCTGATACTTCTCCTGCAACCACAACCGCTTTATTCAGGTATTTTTCATTTGCAACTTTCTCATTTAGCTGAAACTCTTTTACAATTTCTCTTGCAGCTACGGCTATCCCTTTTTCATTGGCTACTTCCCGATGATGGTTTTTTGAATATACAAATACATAGTACCAAACAGAGGTCCCAGAAATTAGTAGGAAAAGAATAGTTGCTAACAGAATTTTCTTTTTCATCATGCATGATTTTTTATAAATCCCATTTGGCTGTAATGGGTTGCTTATGTTTTACTACTGTAAATACCCTTGAAATATTAAACCCGAAATGGATATCTCCATTACTCCATTTACCATCTGTTTGGGTAATAAAACTTTTCTCGTTGATTCCTGTTGAGTTGGTGAAATGCAATTGAAAAACATGTCCGCCGGTTTCAATATCAAACCCCAATGACAAAGAATTCTGCATTCCTGCAAGCGGGTTGAACTGGTAATAATATTCCCCCGTCAGGTTTATCCGCTTGGATAAACGTTGGCGAAAACCTACTCCTAAAGAATACAGATCATTGGGAATAACAGAGGTGGTAACAATATTATAATGTACCAGCGTAGGCACCAACTGTAATGAAAAATAATCTCCAAACTTTCTGGCAAAAATCAACTGATGGGCATAAAAGAAATGATCTGTATAGTTGATCGGATAGCTGGTTGCAGGATCTTTTAATGATTGCCATAAACCTGTTGCAACATAACTGATAGATAGGGGAACTGTGTGCTTTCCCGTTGACTGACGCAGTATCCTGTATTTTAAGAAGCCGTCAAATTCTTTGTTAAAAGTACTCCGCCCTACGCCCACCATCAGCCTGTCAGTAATTCCATAATCCAGGCCCAATCGCATGGTTGCCTGATCAAGTCCGAAAAAATTATATGCGCCTGAATTTAGAGTGCCAAATCTATGTGAGATTTTCAAATCAAGAATACCTCTGCCAACATTTTCTATTGACTGCCCGTTTACCATTCGGGTGGTTTTAAAAGTGGCCGTTACGATATCTGTCTTTTCTTTTTTGTCTTTTTTATCCTGTTCCTCCTGCATTTTGAAAAGATCTATTTCCTGCGCATAAATAGTTTTTGCAAACAGGGATGCTCCCAGTAAAATAAAAACGATAGAAAGTCTATGATAATGCTTCATTAGTCTGGTTTATCGGGCGTTTACTCGTATTTACAATCAATGGTGATTTCCGCTTCATTGGCAATTTTGTCACCGATATACAAACCGGTAACACCATACTCCTTTATTTTTATTTTGAATACACCCGAAATAGCCGGTTTGCCTTTACTCATCACCAAAGTTCCTTGTGTACTTACTTTTTGAGATACCCCATGTATGGTGAGTGTACCTTCTACAGTAATGGGATATTTTCCATCTTTTGTAAAGTCAACCGTGCTGATATTGGTAATAAACCCCTTGAAATCAGCTTTGGGAAACTTTGTACTCTCCAAATAGTTTTCATTGAAATGATCTTCCATCAACTGATTCTCGAACTTGAAACTTTTAATCAGAATACTGAACACGATTTGCCCGGATTTGTCAACCATCTTACTGTCAACCTGATTATTAACTCCAGCAATTTTTTCAATCGGACTACTTGCATTGAAACTAACCTGTCCGGTTTTTGTGGCATAAATTTTTTGTGCCTGTAACGAAAAAAAAATAGAGGTTACAAAACAGAATACAACCAGCTTTTTCATAATAGTAATTTAATTGTTTACACTCCCGCCATTGATCCAGGCAGTTATTTTATTGATATCACAGGAAGACAACTTCCCGCTATTTAAAGGCATAGATGGTACTGCTCCGGTTTGATTAATAGAACTGAGTAGCTGACCATTTGTTATATATATTTTCAGATTGGTATAACTGTCTAACTTGATGCCGCCTCCAGCACTTGCGGAACCACTATGACAGGAATAACAATTTGTACTAAGTATATTGCTAACAGTTACACTATAGGTCGTATTTGTTGTATCACAGGCGGTAGAAACTGGATATACCAGATTGGCTTTATCATAATAACATCCTGAAAAACACAAAACAAGAAAAATAATTCCGGGCAATAATTTCATTTCAATCCTTTTTAATACAATTCAATCATTTTTTTTAGTTATTCAACATTCCCTGAGAAATCCAGGTATTAAACAGGGCAATAAAACTAGCTGACAATGGCGATCCTCCCTGAGGCATACGAGAACCGGAACAATACGTTGTGCCGATCTTATTCTGAATAGAATTACATCCTGATGTATGACTGGATATCCCTGAGTAACTAGACATATAAGAATGGCAACCACTGCAACTGGTTTTAAATACCGGCAATATTTGTGTAGAAAAACTAACCGATGAAGTAGATGCTGCATTTACTACCAATGAATAAGTAGTGGTTACTTTACCCGCAGAATTTGCCGCTGAAATTGTTAAGGTATATGTGCCGCTGGCAACCGCATTTGTCCAGCTGATTACGCCTGATGCACTGTTTATTGTTACACCTGTAGGTATGGTTCCAGTTAAGCTATATGCAATCGTACCCAATCCATTATTGATGGAAGGAGCGGCTGAGGAACCTGCGGTTCCCTGGGTTACGGTTGTAGTAGCTGGCGAATAGGTAAAACTTGAAGGAACTGTTACTGTTGCAGTGCTGGTTACTGTTAATGAATAGGTTGCAGATATACTTCCCGATGCATTCGTTGCCGTTACAGAAAGTGAATAATTACCCACTGCTACCGTTTTAGCCCAACTAATCACACCCGTGCTACCACTGATGGTAATTCC
This sequence comes from uncultured Bacteroidota bacterium, assembly GCA_903926855.1. GTDB lineage: Bacteria > Bacteroidota > Bacteroidia > Chitinophagales > Chitinophagaceae > Sediminibacterium. The sequence goes on from CAIYKV010000044.1 coordinate 37,710, forward strand.
GGAAGGAATGGTTCCTGTGAGACCGTATGCAGGGGCACCCCCGGTTCCGGCATTAATGGTTGGGGTAGCTGAACTACCTGCTGTTCCGGAAACAACTGTAGAACTGGAAGGACTATATACGAGATTCGTAGGCGCAGCAACAGGTGGGGTGGTAACAACCAGGATATATCCGGTATTGGCAATACCACTGCTATTCGTCGCAGTAATTATCAGGTTATAAGTTCCAATAGCTACAGTAGAAATCCAACTAATCACCCCTGTTTTACTATTAATACTGATACCCTGGTTCGCGGTATTGGTGATGGTATACGTTACGGATCCGCCATTATTATCCAGACTGGGCGCAACTGAACTACCGGCTGTTCCGCTGATAACTGAAATACTATCCGCAGAATAAACCAGATTGGATGGGGCTTTGGAAATAGTCAAGACTTCATGCTGACAAGCATAAATAAGTACTGCTGCAAAACAAAGTATTACAATGACTGTTTTTCTCATATTCCTGGGTTTTTCGAAAGGATCAGATTCGATGTTTGAACACAGAGATACAAATTATTGATTACCCGCTGCTTAGATTAGGATAAATTTTAGTCGTTTTTTTAGTTAAAAACCCTGATTTCTGCCAAAAACCACAAGATTTCTTGAAAATTATCAAATTCGTTCCCCCATCTCTTAATTTATAGCCCCCTTAAAATGATCAATTCTTACCTATCCGTTACGAATAAGCCATAAATACCCTTTCGAAAAAGTTTCTGCACCGTATTCCTATACGAACCCATATTCATTTCGTTGCCCTAATTATAAATTATTAATTGTTAATTAGTAATTGCACCTCCCCTTCCTTTGCATTTCCACCTAAAAAACTGAACTTACCCAAACAAAGGGATTGATTTGTCATCACTGATTATCTATATCGTTCTCGGCTATCTTGCGCTGGCACTACTTGTCTATTTTGTGCAGGAGCGATTTATTTTTAAACCCGAAAAACTTCCCCAGGATTTTGAATATAAGTATGCGGTTCCTTTTGAAGAATTATTTTTTGATGTAGCAGAAGGGATTCGGATTAACGGGCTTCATTTTTATTGCCCCAATCCAAAAGGACTGATCCTTTATTTTCATGGCAATTCCAGAAGTATTAAAGGGTGGGCTAAGCATGCGAAGGATTTTTACAGATACCAGTATGATGTTGTATTGGTAGATTATCGTGGTTTTGGTAAAAGCACAGGGAAAAGAAGTGAGAAAGATATGCTCAATGATATGCAGTTTGTATATGAGAGCCTGATGAAAAAACATGCAGAAAATCATATTCTCGTTTATGGAAGGAGTTTGGGTAGCGGTTTTGCCGCAAAAATTGCTGCCGACAATTCTCCCAGATACCTGATTCTGGATGCTCCGTATTTTAGTTTTCTTAAAGTTGCGGAAAGATTTACTCCTTTCCTGCCACACAAATGGCTACTACGGTATCACCTGCATACAGATCAATGGATACGAAAAGTAAACTGTCATACCTATATACTGCATGGCACCCGCGACCGGCTAATCCCTATCAGGCATAGTGAGAAATTACAAATGCTGAATCCCAGAATGATTACCCTGATCAGAATACATGGTGGCGGTCATAATAACCTTCCTTCTTTCCCCGAGTACCATAATTTTATCAGGGATATCCTTAAATCTGATTAGAGATCTCTAAAATTTCTCAAGCGGAATCAAAATGGCTTAGCTGCTATCCTGTATAAAAATTATCTTCACAAAGTGAAAAATAAAAAACGCATTTTCCGTTGGGTAAAAATTATTATTATTCTCTATTCATTAGGCGGAATTGCCTTGTATTATCTGCAGGAAAAAATATTGTTCAGACCAACTAAATTGGATGCAGATTACTCATGGCAATTTTCACAGCCTTTTACAGAATCCAATATCGCGTTTGACGATAAAACAAATTTTAATATCGTACAGTTTACTGTACCGGATTCTTTGAGAAAGGGTATTGTTTTATACTTTCATGGTAACCGGGAAAACATCCATCATTACGCCCAATTCGCTGAAAACTTTACCCGCAATCAATATGAGGTCTGGATGCCAGATTACCCTGGTTACGGGAAATCCAGTGGCGAATTGTCGGAGAAAATTTTATACGAGGAAGCATTACAGGTATACAAACTGGCCCGCAAAAAATACGCCCCATCACAAATTATTATTTACGGCAAGTCGCTTGGATCAGGAATTGCTGCAGAGCTGGCGGCTATACGCGACTGTAAAAGACTGATTCTTGAAACACCATATTATAGTATCCCCTCACTGATCAATCGATTTTGCGGGATATATCCACTCAGCTTACTCATTCATTACTCATTACCTGTTTATGAATACCTGCCAAAAGTAACGGCACCTATTAGTCTGATTCATGGCAACCAGGACTGGACAATTCCTTTTAGTCATGCAGAAAGATTAAAAAATCTGCTGAAGCCTGGAGACGAACTCATACGTATAGAAGGAGGCGCACATAATAACTTGAATGAGTTTCCATTATTTCACCAGAAACTGGATAGCTTACTTAGGAATTGATGGAAGGGGAAGCTAATTACTATTGATACTCACCACATACCTGCTCTTGTTTTGCTTCACTTTATCGGGAACAGACAATAAGATTTCTTCGGCAAGTATATCAATCAACTTCTTTTTTACAAAATCGCGATGCACTACAATGCTTACTTCCCGCATGGGCGCTGGTCTTTTGAAATAGCGGATCAGAGACAATTGTTTGGCAGTCATACCCATCGTAGCCAGTTCCGGTAAAATCGTGATGCCATCATTCATATCTACCATACGGCGAAGGGTTTCTATACTTCCTGCTTCGTAATCGAAATGACTGGCTTCGCGACTGGCTTTTTTCAGTTCACAAAGATTTTCAATCTGGCTTCGAAAACAATGTCCTTCTTCTAGTAACCATAATTTATTGGGGTCAATATCCTGGGGCAGCATATAGGTTTTTTTATAGGCTGCATTCTTTCTGGACACATAGGCCATCAATTCCTCATAAAATAATGGATACTCTTTAATGCCCGTTTCCTGCAAAGGGGTTACCAGTATTCCCATATCAATCCTGCCATCACGTAATCTAGCTACAATATTATCGGTGGTCAATTCATTAACCACCAGTTTTACCTGGGGATATTTTTCCGTAAAATTTTGAACAAACAAGGGCAGAAGATAAGGAGCCAGTGTAGGTATAATGCCGATTTTCAACTCTCCGGCAATTATACCTTTCTTATGAATTACCATCTCTTCTAAAATCTCCTTTTCCGCTATAATTTTCCGTGCCTGCTCAATCAATTCCGCACCCAATTCAGTGGGTATTACCGGCTGTTTGCTCCTGTCAAATATTTTGATACCCAATTCATCCTCTGCTTTCTGTACCTGCATACTCAAAGTGGGTTGTGATACAAAACAGTGTTTTGCTGCATCAGCAAAATGTCGATAGGTATCAATCGCAATAATGTATTGAAGCTGAACAAAAGTCATGCTAATAGATTTTATCTATGATACTATAAAAATAATTGATTGAGCCGATGATGCAAAATCGACCCGTTTCTGAAAATCAACGTATTTCTTTCAGTCTGACCAGTTTAGAGCCAACCGTTAATTGATGAGGTACACCTATCTTTAATGCATAATTATTTTTCTCGTGACTCACAGGGAAATCAAAACAAACCGGGTATGAATACGCTTCAATATGTGATTGTATCACAGAGAATACATCCGCTCCAAAGGGAGTAAGCGTATCTTTGATTTCGCTAAATCCGCCAATGATCAGGCCTTTCAAATTCGCAAGCATTCCATTTCGCTTCAACTGAATCATCATCCTGTCAATATTGTAAATATATTCACCCACATCTTCTATAAACAGGATCTTCCCTTTTGTTTCCAACGCAGACACTGTACCTGCCAGATGCGCGATCAAGGAAAGATTTCCACCCAGTAAAATTCCTTCTGCTTTTCCATTTCTGTTAAGTGTATGTGGTGTACAGGAATAGTTGGCCAAGGTTCCTTTTATTGCATTTTGAAGAGATTGAACAAATACATTCTTCCCCCCATCTTCCTGAAAAGCTCCGGCCATCGGGGCATGCAGGGAAGCAATTTTCAGTTTCCTGAAAACATGGGCATGTAGTACCGTAATGTCACTAAATCCGATCAGCCATTTGGGGTATTTACTGAACTGTTTAAAATCTATCTGGTCAATTATCCGGCTCATACCATAACCTCCCCTGCCACATAAAATTGCCTGTATATTCCTATTATCAAGCATTTCCTGAAGGTCAGCTAGTCTTTCAGCATCCGTGCCGGAAAAATAATGGAACTGGCTACCCAGGGTTTTACCCGTTACAACCCGATATCCCCATTGCTCTAATGTACTGATACAGGCAGTTGCTTTTTCATAAGGCATATAACCAGAGGGACAAACGATCCCAATGGTATCTCCTTTTTTCAGGTAAGGGGGTATTTTGATCATGGACAATATTACTTAGGTGTAAATCAATGGGAGTATGTATTCAAAGAAAATCAAAAAAGATATGCCAAAATTGATTCCGGAATAGGCATCATCCATTTTCCTGTAAAATTACTTTATCAGCTTGAACGGTCAACCGATGTTTTACCCCGCATTTTAACGCGTAATTATTTCTCTGGTGCCCTACCGGAAAACCAAAACAAACCGGGTAATTGTATTCTTTTATTTTTTCCCAAACAATATCCTGCACTGTTCGTCCAAATGTTTCTTCCGGCGTATCGGGTTTGATATTGGTGAACCCGCCAATGATCAATGCATTGAGGTGACTGAGTTTGCCAGAACGTTTTAGGTGACAAAACAGTCTGTCAATATTATACAAGGGTTCCCCTACATCCTCCAAAAATAAAATTTTACCCTCTGTAGAAATATCAGAAGCAGTGGCAGAAAGTGTTGCTATCATGGTAAGATTTCCGCCTACCAATTGTCCTTCTGCCATCCCTTCCCGGTTCCGGGTATCCGGCAGGCATTCATATCCCATTATTTCTCCACTCAATACTTTTTTGAGAGACAAAATAGTTTCAATCTGAATAGGTTCGGCTTTTGACCAATCATCAGGAAAGCTATTACACATTTTGGAATGAATAGTAGCTACCCCAAACTGCGAATGCAGGTGGTTATGAAAAACAGTGATATCACTAAAACCGATTACCCATTTTGGGTGTTTTTTAAATGATGAAAAATCAATCTGGTCAATAATCCGAACCACCCCGTAGCCACCCCTTGCACAAAGAATGGCTTTTACGCTGATGTCATCAATCATATCCTGAAAATCCTTTGCTCTTTCCTCATCTGTACCGCCAAAACTAAAATCTCTTTTCCCAACAGTAGCCCCTACTTTTATTTTGTATCCCCAGTTCTGAATCTGTTCTACCGCAGCTTGTATGTCTTTTTCTGTTATAAAACCCGAGGGACAAGTAATACCAATGGTATCACCTGGAGCAAGATAGGGCGGTAGTTTACTACGGCGCAGCTTATGAGAAACCGGTTTCGAGGCCCTTGCCAGGTCTGTAAATAAAAGGCCGGACCCGGTTGCCAAAGCAGAAAGGAATTTTTTACGATGCATCCATAAAAATAAAGAAACAGCCCTTCCATTCCAACCCTATTCGCCTAAAGTTGATTCATATCCGGCGAGTTATGGTATTGCCCGCTCCGATTGATTACTTACTTTTGCAGCGTTTTAGCCCTTTCCAGAAAAGTGTCCTATATACGGAAAAACAGTTTCAGTGCAAAAAAGGGTAAACAAAAGACAAGTACACCATGAGTAACCCGAAAAGATATTTAATTACTGCCGCTCTTCCGTATGCTAACGGACTAAAACATGTTGGCCATCTGGCAGGTGCCTATTTACCGGCTGATATTTATGTTCGTTACCTGAAAGCACAAAAACGAGATGTGGTATTTGTTTGCGGAAGCGATGAACATGGAACGGCCATACCTATTCAAGCCACCAAAGAAGGAACTACCGCCCGCGACATTATTGATAAGTACCACCCGATCATGGCACAAAATTTTCAGGATCTTGGTATTGCATTTGATATTTATCACCGTACCAGCGATCCCCTGCACCATGCAACGGCCCAGGAATTTTTCACTCGATTGAATGATAATGGAGATCTGGAAATAAAAGAAACCGAACAATATTTTGATGAGGAAGCCAATAGTTTTCTGGCAGATAGATATATTAAAGGCACTTGTCCAAATTGTAGCTACCCGGGCGCTTATGGCGATCAATGCGAAAATTGCGGGAAGAGTCTTAGTCCCGACGAATTAATTAACCCGGTAAGTACCTTAAGCGGTAAAGCCCCTGTAAAAAAACAAACCAGGCACTGGTATCTTCCTTTAAACAGACATGAAGATTTTTTGCGGGAATGGATATTGAAAGAACATGCAAATGATTGGCGCAGTACTGTAGTGGGTCAATGCAAAAGCTGGATAGATGGTGGCTTACAGCCCAGGGCCGTTACCCGTGATCTTGATTGGGGGGTATCCTTACCCGAAACTGTGGAAGGAGGAAAAGGAAAAGTATTGTATGTATGGTTTGATGCGCCGATCGGATATATCAGTGCCACCAAACAATGGGCATTGGATAATGGGAAAGACTGGCGCCCATATTGGGAAGATAAGGATACCAAACTTGTTCATTTTATTGGTAAGGATAATATCGTTTTCCATTGCATCATTTTTCCGGTAATGTTGAAACTCCATGGTAATATCTTACCGGATAATGTACCTGCCAATGAATTTTTGAATCTGGAAGGAGATAAGATGAGTACCAGTCGCAACTGGAAACTGGAAATGCAGGATTATATTGATGATTTCATCAACAAAGAAAATGGTGGTAGTCAGATGGCGGATGTACTGCGTTATTATTTAACACAGATAGCGCCTGAAACCAAAGACAGTGAATTTACCTGGAAGGGATTTCAGGATGCAAACAATAGTGAACTGGTAAGCATATTCGGCAATTTCGTAAACAGGGCACTCGTATTGATGCATAAATTATGCAAAGGCAAAGTTCCCCCTTTGCATCCGAATGCATTGACCGAGCTGGATACATCAACACTGGCTGAATTTTCCGTTACCAAAGAAAAAGTAGAAGCCCTGATTGAGCAATATAAATTCAGGGATGCACTTTTTGAAGTGATTAACCTTGCACGTATTGGCAACCAGTATATGCAGAAAAAAGAACCCTGGATACTTGCCAAACAAACCGGCGAAGATGGACAGCCGCTCATTGATGCACAACAGTCTATTGATAATACTTTGCATATCTGTTTACAATTATGTGCGAATCTGGCAGTATTGATCAACCCATTCCTTCCTTTTACGGCAAGGAAAATCTGCTATCTGTTAAAAGTAGTTGATAAGATGCTGGACTGGGAAAATGCCGGGAAAACAAAACTGCTTAGCGTAGGGTACTCTTTACGTGCACCAGAATTATTATTCAGAAAAATAGAAGATGCTGAGATCAGTTACCAAATAGAGAAATTACAATCAGCAGCAATTAAACGTGAAACATTGGTGGTGAATAGCGAATCTGCAACACCGAATACAGAAAAAAACATGGAAGAAAATACCCACACTCCTTTACCCGTAAAACCAACCATCGTATTTGATGATTTTGCAAAAATCGATTTACGTGTGGGGAAGATTATTGCCGCCGAAAAAGTGGAGAAAGCAGATAAACTGCTGAAACTCACTGTTGATTTGGGTTTTGAAACCAGAACCATTGTTTCAGGGATTGCACTTCATTTTACACCAGAAGAGATCGTTGGAAAGCAAATTACAGTAGTCGTAAATCTTGCCCCCAGAAAAATGCGGGGTATTGAAAGCAATGGTATGATTTTAATGGCAGAAGATGCTGCCGGAAAACTGCATTTTATTAATCCGGAAGACGGCATTGATAGCGGCAGTACCATTAACTAGTGTAGCTTATTTCAAACCGTGCCTTTGTGTGGGATATAATTAATTCAAGCAAAGGCACAGTTTATTAAGCTTTGTCAAAACTTACACATTCTTTCAATTCTCTTTCTGAATATGCGTAGCTATATTGTTTCAATACATCATCCGGTACACCATTCCATTGATTAGGCACGTTTCCTTTATACCCAAGATCTTTAACCCCCATTTCTGAAGTATAGAAACCTGTAGTTACCAGGTCGCGTAAATGACTGAAAAATGCAACGCCTTGTTTCATCTCAGGTTTTGCTTTGTGGGGATAAGCAATCTGGTCAACCATAGCAATCTGTTGCTTACTATCACAATTCACAAAAGCTTTGTCAAATTGTTTCAAACACTGCAGATCCAGCCAGCGTAAGCCACCGCGCAAAGGTGTCTGGTGATCATCAGGCATATCTTTCGCAATAAATTCAATAAACTCAGGAACTTTTGCTTCAGAAGCACTGCCACTTACTTCATCTTTTGGCATAATAATATCTCCCAATACAGTAATGGTAGCCATTTCATGCTCAGTAAAGAATTTTTCACCTGCATTCAGTTTCTTCAGGTAATCTTTTTCTTCCTGCATTCTGTCGATATCAATACTAACATCTGCAGAAGAAGCCACTGCTTTTTTATCACTGCTCTTACAGGCTTCTACAAACACGCCTGCGCCAACCGTTCCAATAAATAAGGTTTTAATCGATTTTCTTCTGTCCATGATCTTACATTAATCGGTTTACAAAAATCAAAGGTTTTGTTTTTTCATCTCGTCAATAATATACTCAGAAGTTCTCATTGACAGTGCCAATATGGTCCAGGTAATATTCTTATCAGCCTGCGAAACAAACTGACTTCCATCCACACAGAATAGAGTTTTACAATCATGTGCCTGACTCCATTTATTCAACGCAGATGTTTTACGATCACTACCCATTCTTACTGTACCTGCTTCATGAATTATATTACCCGGGTTATTCAATCCATAATTATTTTTCTCATTATCATCTCCTCCCCAGGTAATCACTGCACCCATATTATGAAGAATCTCTTTGAAAGTTTCTTTCATATGTTTGGCCTGCTTGATTTCATATTCGGAATGATTGGTATGAAAACGCAAAACAGGGATACCATATTTATCTACTACTTTCGGATCTATTTCGCAATAGTTATTGACATTGGCAACCGCTTCCCCCCTTCCTGCCATTCCTACACCGGCACCATAAAAGAAACGAACATCTTCTTTTAATGAAGCACCATAGCCACCCGCTTCTTTTGTTTTACCGTTCACCTGGTATTTCCCATTCTGGTTCTCCATGCCAAATCCAAAACCATACGCAGGCTGGCCCATACCACCCCAATATTCTATATGATAGCCTCTTGGGAAATCAAGTTTTTTATTATCCAGCCACCAGGGTGTGTACACGTGCATACCACCTACCCCATCTTCGTTATAACGCTTACGGCCAAATAATTGTGGTAATACCCCGCCAATAGCTGCTCCGGTTGAATCGTGCAGGTACTTACCTACTACATTGCTGTCGTTGGCCAAACCGTTTGGATGACGAGTAGATTTTGAGTTCAATAATAACCTTGCCGTTTCACAGGTACTCGCAGCCAGTATCACTACCCTGCCACTTACCTGGTATTCCATATTATCTGTCTTATCTACATAAGATATACCCGTTGCCAAACCATCTGCATTCGTGATCACTTCTCTTGCCATGGCATTGGTGATCAGATCAATATTACCTGTTGCTATAGCTGGTTTAACCAATACAGAGGAAGAAGAGAAATCACCGTATACTTTACAACTACGGCCACACTGCGCACAAAAGAAACAGGCTCCCCTTTCTTTATTAATGGGTTTGGTAAGAATGGACAGTCTGGATGGAATAACCGGTATCCCTATTCCGGTTGCTGATTTTTTGATCATCAACTCATGCAGACGTGGTTTGGGCGCCGGCAGAAAAATTCCATCCGGATCATTGGGCAATCCTTCATTGGATCCAAATACCCCAATCAGCTTATCAATTTTATCGTAATAAGGTTTTACATCATCATAACCGATGGGCCAGTCATCTCCTAAACCATCAATGCTTCGACGTTTAAAATCTTTCGGTCCAAATCGCAAAGAGATTCGCCCCCAGTGATTGGTTCTTCCCCCCACCATACGGGCACGCCACCAATCCCATTTGGCACTTCCTTCTGCCATGGTATAAGGTTCTCCATCAATTTCCCAACCCCAGTAACAACCATCAAAATCGCCAAAAGGGCGATACTTGGTACTGGCGCCACGTCGTGGTGAATCCCATGGATTTTTTAACTGGGATGAATGAATAGCTGGATCATAATTAGGACCTGCTTCAATCAGGCACACTTTTAATCCAGCCTGAGATAAAATATAGGCCGCCATACCGCCACCGGCGCCGGAACCTACAATTACTGCATCGTATTTTTTAGACTGTTTCTTGATCTGGAGATCTCCCATAGAGCAAATTTGAATGGATTATCGTTGAGAGAATGAATGTAAGATTTTTATAGAAATGAGCCGCAGATTTTTTACTTCTGTTGATCATAAAATAATCTTATCCCGTGTAAATCTGTGCATCTGTGGCAATTAACTATTGAAATAAATACGCATCTTTCCTATCACCAAAATAAAAAGAGAAGCCACAATGACTTCTCTTCTATACAACAAGCAATAAACATCATCTAACTACATCCCATACTATTCCCACAATTCAAACATTTATAACAGGTACCACTTCGAATCGTAATATGTCCGCATGTGTTACAGGCAGGCGCATCACTTTGCATATTCTTAGCGGCTGCATTCACAGCATCCATTCCTGATTCTACTCTATTGGTAGCAGTTGCTCTCTGTAATTTTTGTGGATGGGGAGCCGGAATTGTATTGGCAGAAGGCGCTGTAACACGCATACTGCTCAGCTCAGGCTTTCCCAAAAAACTGGCTTCTCCCTCATCTTCCCCCGTATTGCCAATAGTGGGTTTATCCAATACATGCACCAAATCCGTTCTTCCCAAATATTCAAATGCCAGCGCACGGAATACAAAATCTACCAAAGAAGTAGTGGTTTTGATATTCGGATGATCTACCATCCCTGAAGGTTCAAATTTGGTAAACACAAATTTCTCTACAAACTCTTCCAGCGGCACACCATACTGCAGACCTACTGAAATGGCAATGGCAAAACAGTTCATGAAACTGCGAAGTGTTGAACCTTCTTTAGCCAGATCAATAAAAATTTCACCCAGGGTACCATCTCCATATTCACCGGTACGAAGGAAAATTACCTGTCCGCCAATTTTGGCCTTCTGTGTAAATCCTCTGCGTTTGGCCGGCAATGATTTTTTCTCAACAATACCTGATAAAGCACGTTTCAGCTGAGTATCGGTTGAAGCATGCATTCTTTTCTGCACTTCCTCCAATAATTCATCCACGGTCAGCTTACTCAGGTCAACTATATTGGAAACGATTTCTGCGGTTTCTGTTTCAGTAGTTTCAGCCAATGACTCGTCTGTTTTCTTTTTCTTATCTGACTTATTACTTAAAGGTTGGCTTAGTTTAGAACCATCACGGTATAATGCATTTGCTTTCAATCCTAATTTCCAGCTTAATAAATAACAATCAGCAATTTCTTCAACCGTTGCTTCATGCGGCAGGTTAATGGTTTTTGATATGGCACCACTTAAGAAAGGCTGACAGGCTGCCATCATACGGATATGTCCGTAAGCATGAATATATCTTTCCCCTTTTTTACCGCATTTATTGGCACAATCAAATACGGGCAGGTGTTCTTCTTTGAGGTAAGGAGCTCCTTCAATGGTCATGGTACCGCATACATAATCATTGGCCGCATCAATCTGTTCTTCTGTAAAGCCCAATGCTTCCAGCAGGTTAAAGCTCCAGTCGCTATACTCTTCTTCTTTGAATCCTAAACGCTCCATACACTCATCTCCCAAAGTAAACCGGTTAAAAATAAATCCGATTTCAAAAGCAGATCTGGCAGCACCATTTAATTTTTCAATCTCAGCGGTAGTAAATCCTTTTTCAGCCAGTGTTTTTACATTGATAAAAGGAGCATTGTCAAAACTGGCAGCACCTACTGCATATTTTTCAATGGCTTCTGCTTCAACTGCATTATATCCCAGGTTACGCAATGCCTGAGGAACAGATTGGTTAATGATTTTGAAATACCCACCGCCGCTTAATTTTTTAAATTTCACCAAAGCAAAATCCGGCTCAACCCCTGTTGTATCGCAATCCATTACCAGGCCGATTGTACCTGTTGGGGCGATTACAGTGGTTTGTGCATTGCGGTAACCATTCTTTTCTCCTAACTGAACAGCTTCATCCCAGGCGCGGGTAGCGGCTTTTAAAATATAATCAGGACAATACTGAGCTTTGATACCCTGTGGTTTGATTTCAATTCCAACATACGCTTCTTCTGCATCGTATGCAGCTGCGCGGTGGTTACGCATTACACGAAGCATATCTTCTTTGTTCTCTTCGTATTTATCAAATGCACCTAAGAAACCGGCCATTTCAGCGGAAGTCTTATACGCAACACCCGTCATGATTGCAGAAATAGCGCCTGCAATACCACGGGCTTCTTCACTGTCATAAGGGATACCGCTCACCATCAGCATAGAACCCAGGTTAGCAAAACCCAAACCTAATGTTCTGTAATCATAAGATAACTGGGCCACTTCCTTAGAAGGAAACTGTGCCATCAAAACTGATATCTCCAGCACGGTGGTCCACAAGCGTGTAGTATATTCAAAACCTTCTACATCAAATACATTATTTTCTTCTGTATGAAATTTACGCAGGTTAATAGAAGCCAGGTTACAGGCAGTATTATCCAGGAACATGTATTCTGAACATGGATTGGATGCATTGATACGACCTCCTTTGGGGCAGGTATGCCATTCATTGATGGTTGTATCGTATTGGGTACCTGGATCAGCACAGCGCCAGGCAGCATAGGAAATTTTCTCCCATACTTCTTTGGCGGGAATCCTGCTCATCACCCTTCCATCAGTTCTGGCTTTCAGTTCCCATTCGCCATCTTCTTCCAATGCTTTAAAAAAGGAATTGGGAATACGTACTGAGTTATTGGAGTTTTGTCCGGAAACCGTTGCATAGGCTTCTCCTTCATAACTATTATCATACCCGGCAGCAACCAGGGCCGCAACTTTTTTCTCTTCGCCTACTTTCCAGTTAATAAACTCCATTACTTCAGGATGGTCGAGATCCAGACAAACCATTTTAGCTGCCCTTCTAGTAGTGCCACCACTTTTGATAGCACCTGCCGCACGATCTCCTATTTTCAGGAAACTCATTAAACCGCTGGAAGTTCCACCACCACTTAATTTTTCTCCACCACCACGTATCTGAGAAAAATTGGTACCTACCCCTGAACCATATTTGAAAATTCTCGCTTCACGAGTCCATAAGTCCATGATTCCGCCTTCATTCACCAAATCATCACTAACGCTTAAAATAAAACAAGCATGCGGCTGAGGACGCTCATACGCATTGGTTGATTTTTTTAGTTTGCTGTCTTTCGGATCAACATAGTAATGTCCCTGTGGCTTACCGGTAATACCATAGCTTTCGTGTAAGCCGGTGTTAAACCATTGAGGAGAGTTAGGTACACATGCCTGATTGATGATACTGTATACTAATTCATCATAAAATATATTGGCATCTGTTTCAGTAGCAAAATAATTATATCGCTCACCCCATACACGCCAGCAATTGGCCATACGATGGGCAACCTGCTTAACACTGGTTTCACGACCAAGTGAACCATCTGCCTGAGGTACACCTGCTTTGCGAAAATATTTCTGTGCAAGAATATCTGTTGCAATCTGACTCCATTGTTTCGGGACCTCAACATTATTCATCTCAAACACTTTCTCACCGTTCGGATTTTTGATTACGCTATCACGGTAATCGTATTCGAACATGTCAAACGGACTGACACCTTCCTTAGTAAATCGACGGCTGAATTGCAAGCCTTTATTTGAGCGAGGGGTAGCCATAATGCGGGTACTTTTTAAGCAGTTATTTTAATGGGGCCCGTTTAACAAATAGGTAAGCGGTTGACGAAAATATCTTTCCATTCTCAAAATTCAAGGCTGGAAATATCAACAAACTGTGGATAAGGATTGGGGATTGTTTGTGACCTCAAACCACCATTGATTTTGCGGGAATGTTAACAGGTGTAGAAAAGAATTTTTGACAAAAAAAATTGAAAAATCAGTTATTTTTCGTAAAACAGGGATGAATTGGCCTGGGCAGATATTCCTGCCTGTTCACATAGTAAATTAAACCCTTATCTTTCAGCAGATTATGAATTCAAAGGCGGATTCCGTCTTTTAACGAAAACTTTTTTGCATTTTTGCAGGAGCACTTATCCATTACCAATGAAGCAGGCCTTGTATCAATCATTTATCGAGAAGAAGAAAGCAGGCCAAAAGTCTTTTGCCGTGTTGATAGACCCCGATAAAGTAGATGCGGAAAAAATAGACCAGTTGGTTACACTGGCATCTGATTCAGGGGTTGATTATTTTTTTGTAGGTGGCAGCCTGGTTATTTCCAGTCACCTTGATGAATGCATTCGCCAGATCAAAACTTCCTGTTCCATTCCGGTATTATTATTTCCGGGCTCTCCTTCTCAGATTAGTAAGTACGCAGATGCACTATTATATCTTTCCCTGATATCTGGCCGTAACCCCGAATTACTGATTGGTCAACATGTAATCAGTGCTCCTTTTGTAAAAAAGAGTGGGTTAGAAATCATTCCTACCGGTTATATGGTGGTTGATGGCGGGGCCCCTACTACAGTATCCTATATTTCGAATGCAACGCCCATTCCTGCCGATAAAAACGATATTGCCATGTGTACCGCCATGGCGGGCGAGATGCTGGGAATGAAGCTGATTTATATGGATGCGGGCAGTGGTGCCAAAAAAGCCATTTCTGAACAGATGATCGAAAAAGTAGCCAAACATATCGATATACCCCTAATTATAGGGGGCGGGATTACTGAACCCGAAAAAGCATACAGAAACTGCAAGGCAGGTGCCGACCTGATTGTGGTTGGCAATGCAATTGAAAAAGACCCGCATCTTATTAAAGAGATCAGTAACGCAATACATAGTGTTGCGGTGAATGTTTAGCGGAAGGTTACTGGTTATGGGTTGTAACCCAACTTGGAAATTCCTTTACCATTTAATTTTATTGGAGACTACTTGTATCAACCCTTGATGGCGTTTCTTTTCCACTGATAATTCCTTTGGAACTTAAGGCTATGGCTTTGATGATCATGGCCATATTATTCATGTCAAGCGTACCAATTTCATCGCTTACTTTATGATAATTGGGTTCACTATCCATTTTAGAAGTGGAAATGGTATGTGCAGGAACGCCCAGTCGGGCTAATGTTGCATTATCAGACCGGTAAAAAAGATTCTGGGTTGTATAAGGGTCAGGATAAAATGTAAACCCTGTTCCGCTAAGATTGCCCTGCAAAATTTTTCCCATATCTGTTTTCTCATAGCCGGTTATATAAGCTGAATTGGTGCCCCATTTGCTTTCTGTGCCAATCATTTCAATATTGAACATGGCTTTCACCTCTTCGGGATTAAACTGCCTGCTAAAATACTGCGAACCAAATCCACCAATCTCTTCTGCTGTAAAAGCAACAAATATCAGCGTACGCTCATTGTTATTCAATTTTTTGAAATACTGTGCCAGCATCATCACAGCGGTGGTACCCGCAGCATCGTCATTTGCACCGTTATAAATAGAATCAGTATTGACTCCTGGTTTTGGGTTGATACCCAGGTGATCATAATGCCCGGAGAAGATGACATATTCGTTCTTCAGACTTTTACCCGGAAGAATGCCCAATACATTTGCAAGTTTTTGCTCTGTAATTTCATGCTTAGCTTCTATAGAAAAAGTTTTGGGCACTTCGGAGGATAGCACAAACACAATACTTTTATCTGATTTGAATAATCTTGATTTCAATTGTATCAATGCATTGAATCGGTCTCCTGCAAAACTTGTATCAACCAACACCAGGTAATTCTTGTTAGCAGCAACCAATTTTCTTGGCTCCCTGCGCAGGTCAGCCCCCTTTGCCATGGTGATGATTTCAAAGCCCGATTTTTCTGTGATGGCTATATCCGGTTGTGTGGTTACTACGATTACATTTTTGGTATCGATAGCCACTCCGTTAAAACTGCAGCTGGCACTAATAAACTTGGCCCTGGCCATTGAAAATGGTTGTAAATAACTCCCACTGTTATTCCAGGTTTGTAATCCTGCTTTTTTAAACTCTTCCGCAATAAAGGCAGCTGCTCTGTCTATGGCAGGGGTAAAGGTCCGTCTTCCTTCCATATCATCGGCTGATAATACTTTTTCAATTCTTTCCACTTCCTTAGCGGTAATCAGTTTTTCGGCAGATTGCGCAAATGAAACGATGGTGATGACCATGCAGAAAAGTAAACCAACTAATTTTTTCATACTTTAATTTTGAATCGTTTGAGCAAAAAATCCGAAGATTACAGAGGTATTTGTAATAAAGAGAAAGTGTGATTCTTGTGCGCTATGACTGTTCGCACAAGAATCATTAATTTATAAACTCATCATTTCTTTGAACTTAACCGTTTGCCTGCGACTCACTTCAATTTTCTCTCCTCCTTTCAGGTCAACCAGCAGTCCGCCGTTAAAATAAGGTTCTATTTTTTCTATCCAACGTAAGTTGATAATATGTTTTCTATTGGCGCGGAAGAACATTCTTTCATCCAGTCTTTCTTCCAATGCATTCAGCGATTTCAGGATCAGGGGTTTGTGGGTTCCAAAGAATACTTTGGCATAATTACCCACGCTTTCAAATAACCGGATTTCTCCTAATTTAACGAACCAGCAGCGTTCTCCGTCTTTTACAAATACCTGGTCATATTCCGTTAACGGCCCACGGTTAACGCCATTGATTCCGATATTTTCTTTGAAGATCTCTGCCTGTAATTTCTGAATGGCATCCGACAATCTTTTGGGTTCAATCGGTTTTAATAAATAATCAAGCGCATTTACTTCAAATGCCTTGATTGCATATTCATCATATGCGGTGGTAAAAATAACTTTAGGTGCTTTTTCAACTTCTGCCAATAAATCAAACCCTGTTTTACCCGGCATTTGTATATCCAGAAAAATCAGGTCTGGGTTTAAGGTCTCTATCTTCTCAATACCATCATCCACATTGGCAGCCTCTTCAATTACTTCTATGTCCGAATGATCCTGCAGCAATTTTTTCAATTCATTGCGGGCAAGTCTTTCGTCGTCA
Organism: uncultured Bacteroidota bacterium; assembly: GCA_903926855.1. Lineage (GTDB taxonomy): Bacteria > Bacteroidota > Bacteroidia > Chitinophagales > Chitinophagaceae > Sediminibacterium. The sequence continues at coordinate 55,104 of CAIYKV010000044.1, forward strand.
ATAATAATCGCTTTAATCGCCATATATCGAAATTTAAAAAAAAGTTTACAGATTAATTCCAGCTTGTACGGGCATTTTTACAATGGCTTCTACTATATGATCTTCCGTATCCCGGATATCAAATGTAGCTTTTCCGCCGAATAATAGCTTTAGTCTGTTTCGGGTACTATTAATTCCAAAGCCATCGGTGTTATTTTGCGATTCCCCGTTTAGCTGCCCCGTGTTTTGAACAATCAATTCATGGTGATTATCCCGGTAATTAGAAATCACTTTTACCAGCCCGCCGTTTTTTTGTTTACTGATCCCATGCTTAATTGCGTTCTCCACCAGTGTCTGTAACATCATGGGCGGCACAGGCTGGTCAAGGGTATCCTCATCTATATCATATTCTATCCGTAACCTGTCTTCAAAGCGAATATATTCCAATGCCAGGTAATCTTTTACAATATTCAGTTCTCTTTCCAATGGAACGGTTTCCAGCTTTTCTGCCTGCATACTGCTTCTTAATATATTACTCAATTCTGTAATGGCTGTTCTGGCTCTTTCCGGATTTTCATCCACCAGGGCGCGTATACTATTCAGGGCATTAAATATAAAATGCGGATTGATATGCGATTTGATGGTTTTCAGTTCCAGTTCTTTAACCAGACTTTCTAACCTTACTTTCTGGATCTCGGTTTTAGAACCCAGTTCCACATAATGCCAGATATAATAGATAGAAACCCAAATTAAAATGAGCGGTGAATCGAAAATCAGGTTAACCAAAAATCGTTCTCTGATTGGGGATTTATTGCTGGGGTTATAGAGTTTTAATAACTCAACAAAAGCACTATTGGATAAGTTGAATAATAAAATAATTAGTAATATGATACAGGTAAATATCCACCATTTTTTTTCTTCAAATGGGGGACGGAGTTTAGACCATACAATCAGTTCGCGGAGTAAATGCGTAAACCCAAGTCCGCAAAAAATAGTGATCGCTATTCTGGGATACAGAATATGGTTGGTCTTGTTATCAAAAATATAGGCAAAGAATACCATGGCCAGGCCATAGAATAACCAGCCACCGAGCTGACAAGACCAATATAATGAAGATTTACTTCTCATGTCTGACAAATATAAAATGAAACGCCTCCATCTCACTGCGGTTTTTTGATTAATGGCAAAATCGGCCTCTGTTTGGCAAAAAATACCCTTTTCAATCGACGAACTATCTGCATTTTCATCTGTATTAATAGCTGAAAACCTTAAGGCTTACACCGAATTACGTATTTTTACATGATTAAACCCGTTTGAATGCAGATTACAGCCGGCGCTTTGTTGCAATCCATCAACTCTCCCGAAGACCTGAAAAAACTCAATCGTGAACAGTTACACCAGGTTTGTGACGAGTTACGACAGTTTATTGTTGACGTAGTAAGCGTTCATGGTGGTCATTTTGCGGCCAGTTTAGGGGTTGTTGAGCTCAGTGTAGCCCTGCATTACATTTATAACACGCCTTATGATCAATTGGTTTGGGATGTGGGTCACCAGGCATACGGACACAAAATATTAACCGGGCGGAGGGATCAATTTGTTACCAACCGTAAATACAAAGGGTTAAGTGGTTTCCCGAAAAGAACCGAAAGTGAGTATGATACTTTTGGGGTTGGACATTCTTCTACGTCTATTTCTGCTGCATTGGGTATGGCCATGGCCGCCAAATACAAAGGAGAGAACAGAAAATCTGTAGCTGTAATTGGTGATGGGTCTATGACTGCCGGTATGGCTTTTGAAGCCATGAATCATGCCGGTGTTGCGGATAGCGATGTACTGATTATTTTAAATGATAATTGTATGAGCATCGACCCTAATGTTGGGGCATTGAAAGAATATTTAACGGATATCAGCACTTCTCCTGCCTATAATAAAGTAAGAGATGAAGTTTGGAATCTGATGGGCAAATTGCCGGTGGGTAAACGTTTTACCAAAGGAATGGCCAGCAAACTGGAAGCCGGCTTAAAAGGTATGGTAAGCAATAGCAGTAACCTGTTTGAATCTTTGAAACTGCGCTATTTTGGACCTATTGACGGACATAATATCACCAAACTGGTAGATACCCTCAAAGACCTTAAAGAAATACCCGGCCCCAAACTATTGCATATCATTACTGTAAAGGGAAAGGGGTATTCTCTTGCAGAACAGGACCAGACCAAATGGCATGCACCGGGATTGTTTGATAAAGTAACCGGAGAAATTTATAAGAAAAAAGCCGATACCCCGCAACCTCCCAAATACCAGGATGTTTTTGGACATACCATTATTGAACTGGCAGAAAAAAATAAGCATATCATGGGTGTAACGCCGGCAATGCCCAGCGGATCATCTCTGAAATTTATGATGGAAAAAATGCCAGACCGGGCTTTTGATGTGGGAATTTGCGAACAGCATGCGGTAACCCTAAGTGCTGGACTGGCCACGCAGGGAATGCGGGTTTTCTGCAATATTTATTCCTCTTTCATACAAAGAGGCTATGATCAGGTGGTACATGATGTAGCGATACAAAAATTACCGGTTATCTTTTGTTTAGACAGGGCCGGACTGGTAGGAGAAGACGGACCAACGCACCATGGCTGTTATGATATTCCTTTTCTTCGTTGTATTCCAAATATGGTGATCAGTGCCCCTATGAATGAACAGGAACTTCGTAACCTGATGTATACTGCCCAGTTACCTGCTAACGAATCACCTTTTGTGATTCGTTATCCCAGAGGTGAAGGTGTAATGCCGGAATGGAGAACAGCTTTTGAAGAAATTACCATAGGGAAGGGAAGAAAATTAAAAGATGGAGAAGAAGTGGCCATACTTAGTTTGGGCCATCCAGGAAATTATGCACAGGCTGCCATACGCGAATTAAGAAGCCAGGGATTAAATCCTGCACACTATGATATGCGTTTTGTGAAACCCATAGATGAAACCCTGTTACATGAAGTGTTTAGCAAGTACAATAAGATAGTAACGGTTGAAGACGGTGCTATTGTGGGTGGATTTGGTTCCGCAGTTCTTGAATTTATGAATCAGCATCAGTATCATGCACAGGTTACACTATTAGGTATTCCTGACCGATTGGTTGAACATGGTACACCCAAAGAATTACACAGGGAATGTGCCTATGATGCCCAAGGTATTGCCGATGCTGTAAGAGAATTACTAAAAGATAAGATACAAGTGCATCAAACAATTGCCGGTTAATACCCGTTCATCAGATAAAAAAGTGCTGGTATGAATCATACCAGCACTTTTTTTATCTGATCATTTTATACTTCCGGATCAGGAAAACTTTCTTCGATTAAATCTTTATCTGTCAAACCTTCTGCTTCAAGATCTTCTTCTCTGTGTTCATTCCATTCAACAATAAAATTATTCATCCCCTGTCCTACCATCAACTTCATAAATTTTTGCTGAGACAATTCGAGGATAGATAAGAAAAGGAATAGTGCATGGATTCTGTCATGACAAATTTCAAATACTTTCTCAAACGATACTGTTTTCTCTTTTTCCACAAAGCCCAGCATATAATCACGGCTGCCTTCCATGGTATAGTTATACCTGACAACAGTATGCACGGGTTTGTTTTGTCGTTCCTGAACACGCAACATTACTTTTTCAAACGCTTTCATCAGTTTGAACATAGTAATGGTTTGTATTTCGGTGCCTTCTGATGCTTCTTCACCTAACTGGGCAATCTCCCTTTGCAGGTTTCCTCGTTTAATCATCAGCATCCGCTGTGCTTCCATTTCGGCCATTTGGACAGCGGCTTCTTTAAATCGCTTGTATTCGAGGATTTTGTCGATCAGCTCCTGGCGAGGGTCGATTTCATTTCCTGCTGCATCAATTTCTTTGCGTGGCAATAATAACCTGGCCTTGATGCGCATTAATGTAGATACAAAAAGAATAAACTCGCTACTCAGTTCAATATTGAGTTTCTCTCCCTGGTGAATAAAATCAAGAAAATCGTTAATGATACGGGTAATCGGAATATTATAAATATCCAGTTCATCCCTTTCAATAAAAAATAATAGTAGGTCAAAGGGGCCTTCAAACTGGTCTAACTTAATCTGGTAACTCACATTATTCACGGATAGATCGCTTTTGGTACAAAGAAAACGGAATCGGCCCGAAAACTGCCGGGTATATCACAATAATTATCCACTAAACGCAGATTGCTCCTGTAGATAAGGTAAAAGAAAGCCTATTCAGCGCCTCCGTCAGTTTTTTTGAGGGCATCGCGTATTTCCGCCAGTAATTTATCTGCATTGGATGCTTCTTCAGTAGCAACAGGTTGGTCTTTTTCTGATACCCTCTTTAAACGATTAATCGCCTGAATAACCAGAAAAACGGAGAAGGAAACAACGATAAAATCAAACACATTGGTAATAAAAGCACCATACTTAACCACTACTTCCGCTACAGCGGGTGTTACCAGTTTACCTGCCGCATCTTTTACGGCCGGAATTCCTTCTTTTAACACGAGCACTTTATCATTAAAATTAACACCGCCGGTTAGCATACTGATCAGCGGCATGACAATTCCGTCAACGAAGGAGGTAACAATTTTTCCGAAAGATGCACCCATTACAAAGGCAACAGCAATATCTACCAGATTGCCCCGCATGGCAAACTCTTTAAACTCTTTAAGCATACCCATATTCAATCATTTTAGGGTGATGAAAGTAATTATTTTTTTGAAATAATACTTTTTTTCTCTGATTGTCTGTCTCTTACAGGCTACATGAATAGTTTGCCCTTATTTTTTGAGGCCGGGGTATTGCATATTGAGCCCTTTTAATAAGGTATGCAAAGCACTGGCCACAATATATTCCTTATACCAGTTCTGGTCGGATGGAACGATTGTCCAGGGCACTGCATTACAATGCGTAAAGCAATCCTGATAGGCTTTCATATACAGTTTCCAGAGTTTGGCCTCTTCAAAATCCTTCTGGTTATACTTCCATTGTTTTTGGGGGTTCTTGATCCTTTCTTTTAATCGTATCTGCTGTTCTTCCGGAGAAATATGCAGGTAGAATTTAAGGATATGGGTGTTATTATGCTTCACCAGCAGGTCTTCAAATTCATTGATTGCTTTCATCCTGGTTTTGGCAACGGCATCGCTGCAGGATTTATGTACCCGTGTTATAAGAATATCTTCATATTGTGATCTGTTGAATACCTGTATCGATCCTTTTGCCGGGGCATGTTCATGAATTCTTCATAAAAAATCGTGTGAAAGCTCCAAAGCAGTAGGTATTTTAAAAGAGGTTACCAAAACGCCCTGCGGGTTAAGTTTACCAAAAACATTTCTGACAGTTCCGTCTTTGCCACTGGCATCCATTCCCTGAATTACCACCAAAATGGCGTGCTTGGATTCTGCATACAAGAGGTTTTGCAAATCATCCAATTCTTCAATCAATTGGACGGTTTTGGCTTTTATTTTCTCTTTATCATGTTTTTTGGGGGCTTTGGTACTGATCTTATCGAGATGGATGGCTGGCACGGTTAGGAAGTTTGTCTAAAAGTATCTTTTGCTTTTGTAAAAACAGCAACTTTGGGAAAAATTAGCATTATTGAAAGATAAATTGATCAATTGGGCGCTTTTTCTCTCACTTTGTATGATATGGGGTAGTTCCTTTATCCTGATGAAGGGTGGCATGAATCGTTTAAGCGCTTACCAGGTGGCTTCTATTCGTATATTATGTTCGGGATTGGTACTGATTCCTTTTGCCAATAAAGCTTTACGGGAAGTGCCTAAGAACAAGTTATTCCTGGTAATCTTATCCGGTTTGATAGGCAGTTTTGTTCCCGCCTATTTATTTTGTATTGCCGAAACCCGGATTGATAGCTCACTGGCAGCAATACTGAATGCGCTTACCCCTATGTTCACGATATTGATTGGGATTGGCTTTTTTCAGTTACAAGCCAAATTCATCAAAATCATCGGCGTAATGATCGGGTTCATAGGTCTTACTTTATTAATGGCCAATAGTGGCAGGATCGGTTTTCAGCATCTTTCTTATTCTTCACTGGTATTAGCAGCCACTATCCTATATGGCTTGAATGTGAATATGGTAAGCAGGTATATGAAAGGAGTAAGTGCTTTGCACATAGCTACAGTAGCTTTTGTTTTTCTGATTATTCCCTGCCTGGTGATTTTATTTAGTACCGGTTATTTTGATTTACCTCTCACTACCCAACCTTTTGTTTTATCTACATTAGCCGCAGCTACATTAGGCATTATGGGTACAGCAGTTGCGAGCATCATTTTTTATATGCTGATAAAACGCAATGGTACTTTATTTGCGTCAACGGTAACCTATGGTGTTCCTTTTGTTGCAGTGGGATGGGGTGTTTGGGGCGGAGAGAATATCAGCCTGATACAGGTAGGATGCTTAGGAATTATTTTGGTGGGGGTGTATTTGGTGAGTAAGAAATAATGAATAAACCAACCCCACTAATTGTCATTACTGGATAGAAAAATTAATTGTCGATTTTTTATACCATGGATTTTAAATTTTGTAATTTTATCCTGGTGACAGTTTCAATTCTTCGCCAGCTAAGGGTAAACCCCTTTCATCATTCCTATTTTACCCATTTATCCTAACACCTTATAGAGACCTTATAGAGACCCTATAGAGACCTTATAGAGACTTTATAGGGAATTTGCTTCTTGTCAAAGTCGTATTAAGCTCGTATTTACTTTTTGTTTGCAATGATCTGGCTATCAGATCGAGTCAGTATTCCTTTTTATCAGTTTTCGCAAAAACCGAAGGGGCTTTTAGTGTAACCGAAGCAAATACGACTATGATACGAAGGAATATAAAAGAATATCCGAATAAGAGTTGAAGTGTATTGGAAGAACAATGATGAAAATATGATATTGCCTTACGTTAAAGGCTGGATATATAAATAACGAATTCGTTAAAACTTCAAGCTGATTAACCTTCTAAATCAATAATTATTAAGTGCCCTTACACCGACATCATCTCCTTCTCCTTCGCCGCCAAATGCTTATCTACCAAAACAATAAACCTATCAGTCAATTCCTGTATTTCTTTCTCTGCATCTTTCGCAGCATCTTCACTTAAGCCATCTTTCTGTAGTTTTTTTACCTGCTCAATCGCATCTCTGCGGATATTACGGATCGCCACTTTGGATTGTTCGCCTTCGGCACTTGCTTTCTTGAATAGTTCTTTTCTTCTTTCTTCGGTTAAGGGTGGTAAAAACAAGCGTAACTGGTTGCCATCACTTTGGGGTGTGATACCAATATTGGCCTGCATAATGGCCTTTTCTATCGGTTGCAACATATTTTTCTCCCAGGGTTGGATACTAATGGTTCTAACATCCAATACACTGATATTGGCCACCTGTGCAATAGGGGTTGGGGAACCATAATAATCAACATTAATACCATCCAGCATATTGGGATTGGCTTTTCCTGCACGTATTTTGGTCAGTTCTACTTCCAGGTGACTGATCCCTTTTTTCATACTATCTTCTGCGTCCTCGGCTATCAATGATAATTCTTCTGACATAATCTTTGTTTAAACTTGGGCGAAAATAGGAAATAGTTGATAGTTTACGATTTCTGCTTTGCCCCATTTAACAAACTATACACGCTGTACCAGAAACTGTAAACAAGAAATGCCTAAGTCCCTATATTTGCAATACTTATTAAAAACACAATGAGCAGTATACAGGATCTTCAAAAAACAGCCAGCCAGGTAAGGCGCGATATTGTAAGAATGGTGCATGCCGTACAAAGCGGTCACCCCGGCGGTTCGCTGGGTTGTGCCGATTTTATGACAGCCCTGTTCTTTCATTCTATGCACCATCATCTTCCTTTTTTGATGGATGGTAAAAATGAGGACCTGTTTTTCCTTTCCAACGGACATATTTCACCGGTCTATTACTCTGTGCTTGCCCGTACAGGTTATTTTGAAGTAAAAGAACTGGCTACTTTTCGTAAAATTAATTCCCGTTTACAGGGTCACCCTACTACACATGAACACCTGCCGGGTATTCGTATTGCCAGTGGCTCTTTGGGTCAGGGTATGAGTGTAGCCATTGGGGCAGCTTTAACCAAGAAACTGAATGGGGATAATCACCTGGTTTTTTCACTTCACGGAGATGGAGAACTGGATGAAGGCCAGAACTGGGAAGCCATTATGTTTGCGGCTCATAAAAAAGTAGATAACCTGATCTCTACGATTGACTGGAACGGTCAGCAGATCGACGGTCCTACCAAACAGGTAATGGGATTGGATAGTTTACGTGCAAAATTTGAAGCTTTCAACTGGACCGTGATAGAAATGGATGGTAATGATATGGATGATACTGTGGCAACTTTGGATAAAGCCAAATCAATGACGGGTCAGGGTAAACCTATCTGTATTTTGATGAAGACTTCGATGGGTAAGGGCGTAGATTTTATGGAAGGAAGTCATGAATGGCATGGTATTGCGCCGAATGATGAACAATTGGCAAGGGCATTGGCGCAATTGCCTGAAACATTGGGGGATTATTAAGATCTGATTTTCTTATTTAATTAATAAGCCACAGATTCACAGATAGATTTTTTATCGAATAATCTGTGGTATTTTATATCCCACAGCCGGGCAAAAAAGTTACCCTTAGCTTTTCAAGGAAAATAATTGGAGGCTGGCTTTTCGGGATGGGAGCCATGCTGCGAAAAGGGCAATCAACAGAACGGTTCCTGTTACCAGGAAAAAATCTCCAACAGCCATTTTTACAGGGTAATAATCAATAATAAAACTGCTGCCTCCCAGTTTGATCAGTTTGAATTGGATCTGCAACCAACAAATAAACGTTGCAATAACAATACCTGCCCCCCCACCAATACCCGCTAATAAAAGGCCCTCACTTAGAAATATCTTTTGTACCATTTGGTCATTGGCACCCATGGCTTTCAGCACGGCAATATCTTTTTGCTTTTCGAGCACCAGCATCGTTAATGCACCAATCATATTAAAAGCGGCTACAATCAGTATCAAAGAAAGTATTCCATAGATTACCCATTTTTCCACCTCCATTACACCATACAAGCTTCGGTTCTGCTCGTAACGGGTTTCAATACGGAAATTCGAACCCAGTTGTATTTGTAATAGTTTTTTTACTTTATCAGGGTCATCAGAAAGTTTCATTTCAATACCGCTGAACTCATCATGCTTCATCCCCAACATATATTTTACAAAACCCAGGTTACTGAAAACATACGCATTATCGAAATCCTGCTGTACGGCGAAAGTGCCGGACGGCATTACTTTAGCAGATAAAAGTCCATCTTCAGAACTGAGTTTTACGGCTTCTTTATTCGGCAAATAAATTACCGCAGGGTAAATGCCTTTTGTTACATCTACTCCTGCCGCGTTTTCAATACCAGCACCCACTACCAGCTTTGGGTCCTCAATAGTTCCGAGGTCAAATTTGCCCCGCAGAATATGTTTGGGTGAGTTGATCTTATTGATCTGTGTAAATTGATTGTCTACTCCTTTTAAGGAAACGATGGACTGGAATGCACCATTCAATACTGCCTTCTCTTCTGCTACAAAACTGATAACGGCCACTCCCTTGGTCTGTCGAATTTTTCTGATTTGTTCATCTGAGATATGAAAAGTTTTTCCTTCAACAGGAATGATCCGCATATCCGCATAAAAATCGGAATACAATTCCTTAACCAATCCTTCAAACCCATTAAATACACTGAGTACCACAATCAGGGCGGCTGTTCCTACGGCAATAGCCACCATACTGATCCATGCAATGATATTGATGGCATTTGTTGATTTACTGGACCTGAAATATCGCCAGGCAAAAAGCAGATTCAATACCGGTAATTTTATTGATAAGTTTTCTTACAAAGATTGACTGATTTTATTCGGAGTCGGGTGCTTTTTCGTCACCGATCTTTTTAAAGATCTCCTCCATTTTAAACACATAATCCAAGGTATCATCCAAATAAAAATGTAATACCGGGATTCTTCTTAATTGGTGTTTTACCCTGTCGGCCAGTTCTTTCTTAATTTCCCAGGCCCTGGCTTCGATGGTTTTCATTACACCCGCTGGTTCTTTTACCTGAAAAAGGCTCAGATAGATCCTTGCTTCGAGCAAATCCGGTGTCACTTTCACTGAAGAAATAGACACCATTCCTCCATCAATCATACCCAAACCCAGTCTTCTGAATATATCATTTAGTTCTTCCTGTAGTGCGCCTGCCACTTGTCTCTGGCGTTTACCTTCCTCCATTTTCTAACATTTGATTGGCTACAAAAGTACTTACTTTGCTGTGTTTTACTGTTTTTACATTTTATGAAACGATTTTCCAGAATATTTTTTTACCTGAGGAGCCAGAAAAGGAATATAGTTCTCTATGTTCTGTTCAATATCTTATCCATAGTCTTTTCGCTGGTATCGCTGGCCATGCTGGCCCCTTTTTTACAAATGCTTTTCGGGAAGGAAAAACTACTGAACATTGCTCCCCAAGTGGGTTTTAATGCAAGCAGTATTTCCAACTATTTAAAATACCTGATCAGCCAGTTGATCAAACAACATAATGAGATTTATGCGCTTGGAGCGATTTGTGTAATGATACTGGTATCCATTTTTCTGAAAAACCTGTTTACCTACCTCTCATACAGGGTTTTAGCGCCAATGCGTAACTATGTAATGACCAAATTACGATCCGATTTATATGCCAAAATACTGGAACTGCCCATTGGTTATTTTACAGAGCAACGCAAGGGTGATATCATCAGTAGGATGAGTAATGACGCCAATGAGGTGGAATTTAGTGTATTAGGAACACTAGAGGGTCTTATTCGCGATCCATTAAATATCATTGTGATTCTGGTTTGTCTGATTTATTTAAGTCCGGCTTTATCCCTGTTTCTCATGGTATTATTGCCTTTAACCGGGTTTATTATCGGAAGAGTAAGTCGTTCCTTGAAAAAGCAATCCACCGCCTCGCAGGAACAGTTGGGCACCTTGATGTCTATACTGGATGAAACCCTTAGCGGATTGCGGGTAATCAAAGCCTTTAATGCCGAAAGAATTTTGCGCTCTAAATTCTTTCAGACAAATAATACCCTGAACCATATCCGTAACAGGATGAATTTTCGTCGCGATCTGGCTTCACCGATGTCTGAGTTTTTAGGTGTAGTGGTATTATGCTGCATTTTATGGTTTGGCGGTAACCTGGTTTTGAATAAACAGGCAGGATTGGAGGCAGATACTTTTATCACCTATATTGTATTTTTCACCCAGATCATTAACCCTTCCAAATCATTATCAACCGCTTTTTATAATGCCCAAAGAGGCAGTTCTGCTATTCAGCGGATTGAAGAAGTATTACAGGCTCCTGTAACGGTTACCGATATGCCGGGGGCGGCTGCAATTCCCAGTTTCAATCATAGTATTGAATTTAGAAATGTTTCGTTTGCCTATGAAGACAATATCATTTTAAAAGATATTAACCTGGTAATTGAAAAAGGTAAAACCGTTGCCCTCGTAGGTTCTTCGGGTGCCGGAAAAAGTTCCCTGGCCGATCTGGTTCCACGCTTTCATGATGTTACGGGCGGGGAAATATTAATAGATGGAGTAAATATTAAGAATTATTCATTGCATTCAATCAGAAACCTGATGGGGATTGTTACACAAGAACCTATCCTGTTTAATGATACGATTGCGAATAATATTACCCTTGGCTCGGAAAAAGTGACCGAAACTGAAATTGAGCATGCGGCTGCTGTAGCCAATGCTTTACAATTCATCCAGCAAAAAGAGGAAGGTTTTCAGGAGAATATAGGCGACAGGGGAACCAAGTTGAGCGGTGGAGAAAGGCAGCGGGTAACGATTGCCCGAGCAGTATTAAAGAACCCTCCGATTTTAATTCTGGACGAAGCCACTTCATCTCTCGATACAGAAAGTGAAAGATTAGTGCAGGATGCCATTAACCAGATGATGCAGAACCGAACATCGCTTGTGATTGCACATCGATTATCTACTATTCGCCATGCAGATGAAATCGTTGTTTTACAAAAAGGAATGATCATTGAAAGAGGAAACCATGATGAATTACTTGCCCAAAATGGTCATTACCGGAAGCTGGTAGAAATGCAGGAAGTGAAATAAGGAAACTGACCGATTAAACTGGATACACAAAAAAGCCTTAAGCTGATGGGAATGCCGATCTGCTTAAGGCTTTATCAGTATAGTAAGTTGGGTTATTGTTCAGCTGTTGGCTTTACCAATCCCAGTTTGGCTTCAAGACTTAATGTTGCATGAGGTACGGCACGTAAACGGGCTTTATCGATCAGTTTACCGGTAACGCGACAAACACCATAGGTTTTGTTTTCGATACGCATGGCGGCTTTTTCGAGGTGATCAATATAGGTGATCTGGCGACTTGCCATCTGGCTAAGTTGCTCTCTTTCCATACTCATACTGCCATCTTCCATGGTCATATAGCGGGCATCATCATTATCACCACCCATTTCATCTTTACGGGTAATCAGGCCTTGTAAATAAGTAAGTTCTTTTTTAGCTGCGTCCAATTTTTTAGTAATCAGTTCACGAAACTCGTTCAGTTCTGCATCACTATATTTAACCAGTGGGTCGCCATTGGTTTTGGCGGCATCTGTTCTTTTTTCTAATTGGGTATATCCGGGCTGATAAGGAATGCTCGTCTTTGTATTAATCTTAGGTACTTTCACGTCTTTTATGGGTTCAGGTTGCTTTTTTACGGGTTTAACCGGAGGAGCGGGTGGGAGTTTTACTTCCACTTTTGGCTTAACTACGGGAATGGGTTTGGCTGGCACGGGTGCGGGTGCTGGTTTGGCTACCGGCCCAACTACCTTAGGAGCAGGTTTTGCCGCAACAGGACTTGGCTTAACTACTGACTTAGGAGCAGGTTTAGGAGCAGGTGCCGGTTTGGCAACTACTTTTTTTACCGGGGCTGCTTTTTTAGGAGCAGGTGCCGGTTTGGCAACTACTTTTTTTACCGGGGCTGCTTTTTTAGGAGCAGGCGCTGGTGCTTTTTTAGGAGCCGGCTTTGGTGCTGGCTTGGCAACAGCTTTTTTAACTGGCTTTGCCGGTGCTGCCTTTTTAGGAGCCGGTTTTACGACTGCTTTTTTGGCTGGCACGGTTTTTTTAGCGGGTACTGCTTTTTTAGGAGCTGGCTTGGGGGCAACTTTTTTAGCCGGAGCCGTTTTTTTAGACGGAGCCGCCTTTTTTGGAGCAGGTTTCTTAGTAGCCATAGAGTTTTATCCTTTTTTGTTAACAACCACGGTTAACAGCATATCATTGATATCAATCTCCATACCACCCGATACTTGGGGTGCCCAATCAATGGTATCTGCCAAAATTTCGCGGCAAATATAGTCGTTATATTTAATAATAGACTCCCTGAGATTTTCGCTCTCAAGAACGGTCACGAATATACGGTCTGTGAGGTCAAAACCGCTTTCTTTTCTGATATTTTGTATGCGGTTCACAAATTCACGGGCTTCTCCTTCCTGCTTCAGTTCCTCTGTCAGGGTGATATCCAGGGCAACGGTTAAACTACCTTTACTGGCCACACTCCAGCCGGGAATATCTTCAGCCGTAATCTCCACATCTGACAAAGCGACGGTAAGTTCCTCATTATCAAGTATAAATGAAAATTGACCGTCTTTTTCAAGGGTGGCTATATCCTGCTGACTAAAATTACCAATAGCAGCGCCGGCAGCTTTCATCTTTGGCCCTAAACGGGTGCCCAGGGCTTTGAAATTGGGTTTGATTTTTTTGCTGATGACCCCTTCCGTTTCAGTGATATATACCAGTTCCTTTACATTTACTTCGGCCTTGATCAGGTCTTCTATCTTTTCAAGCTGTGTTTTCATGCCAGGGTTTAAAACTGGGACCATAATCTTTTGTAAGGGTTGTCGAACCTTGATATTCACTTTTTTGCGCAGGGATAATACCAGGGAACAGACATCCTGCGCCAATTGCATTCTTTCTTCAAGCAATTTGTCGATACTGGCTTCATTTGCGATAGGAAAATCTGCATGATGTACAGATGCCACAGCAAACCTACCCGTAACCCCATTTAAATTATTGAATACTGCATCACTAAAAAACGGTGATATCGGTGCCATTAACCGGATAATGGTTTCCAAACACTCATATAATGTCTGATAGGCACTGATTTTATCCTGCTCATACTCTCCCTTCCAGAAACGGCGTCGGCTGAGTCGAACATACCAGTTACTCAGGTGTTCATCAACAAATTCTTCAATATAACGACCTGCCATGGTTGGTTCAAAATCATCCATGGATAGCGTAACATTGCGGATCAGAGTATGTAAAGAAGATAAGATCCATCTGTCAATTTCAGGTCTTTCAGCCAATGGGATATACGCTTCTTTGAATGAGAAACCATCTACATTGGCATACAAACCAAAAAATTGATAGGTATTGTATAAGGTTCCAAAAAATTTGCGTTGTACTTCCTGAATGCCTGCCAGATCAAATTTTAAATTATCCCAGGGCGATGCATTCGTGATCAGGTACCAACGGGTAGCATCTGCACCGTATTTTTCAATCGTTTCGAAAGGGTTAACCACATTACCCAAACGTTTGCTCATTTTATTTCCATTCTTATCCAGTACCAATCCATTACTCACTACCGCTTTATAAGACACACTGTCGAACAGCATAACACCCAGGGCATGCAGGGTATAGAACCAGCCACGGGTTTGGTCAACACCTTCGGCAATAAAATCAGCCGGGAAAGCTTCTCCTTTGTCAATCAGGTGCTTATTTTCAAATGGATAATGCCATTGCGCATAGGGCATGGCACCGCTGTCAAACCATACATCTATCAGGTCGGCAACCCGTTTCATTGGTTTGCCTGATACGCTTACCAATATGATATCATCCACAAAAGGCTTATGCAAATCTAAAATGCCCTCATGCAGGTAATGTTTATTTACATCTCCCCCCAATACATCATTGGCTTTGCGGATTCCCTCATTTAATTCTTCAATGGATCCAATACAAACTTCCTCTTCGCCATCTTCGGTTCTCCATACAGGCAATGGCGTTCCCCAATAGCGACTGCGACTCAGGTTCCAGTCCACCATATTCTCCAGCCAGTTTCCAAAACGGCCTTCACCTGTTGATTTGGGTTTCCAGTTGATGGTTTTATTCAGTTCTACCATTCTCTCTTTCACTGCTGTGGTTTTGATAAACCAGGCATCAAGAGGATAATACAGAATGGGTTTATCGGTTCTCCAGCAATGCGGATAACTGTGTTCGTATTTTTCAACTTTGAATGCCCGGTTCTCTTTCTTGAGTTTTACACTGATATCTACATTCACATCCACATAGTTCGGGTCATCCTTATAATTCTTAACATAGCGGTTACTGAATTCTCCCAGGCCCTCTACAAATTTTCCCTGTCTGTCAACCATCGTCAGTATACCAATATTGTATTTCTTGCCCACACGATAGTCATCTGCACCAAAAGCAGGTGCTGTATGCACAATACCTGTTCCGTCTTCGGTAGTTACAAAATCGCCCAGTAAAATGCGGAAAGGAAGTGCACCGGGTGTTTGTGCCTGAATATTTATCTCGGCATTGGCTTCATAAGGAAGCAGTTGTTCATATTGTATCCCTTCCAGGTCTTTTCCCTTACATTCAGCAATGATCTTCCAGGGTATCATTTTTGCCTTTTCATCATACCCGGCAAAATCTCCGTTCTCGGCTTCCGGCTTGAAATATTTGCCCAGTAAGGCTTTGGCCAATATTACATGGGAGCGGATATGGGTATAGGGATTAAATGTATCTACCAAAACATAGCTAATGTTTTCGCCAACTGTTAACCCAAGATTAGATGGTAAGGTCCAGGGTGTGGTGGTCCATGCTAAGAATAAGATTTCTTTATCAGTAGTCAAAGATGTTTCTTCAGACAATGCATCGAATAAAAAAGCCGATTTCTCATTATTTACAGCTTTGAACATGGCTACCACGCTGGTATCTTTCACATCTTTATAAGTACCGGGTTGATTGAGTTCATGTGAACTTAATCCGGTTCCTGCAGCAGGGGAATAGGGCTGGATGCTTACGCTTTCATATAATAATCCCTTCTTGTATAACTCATTTAGTATCCACCAAAGGGTTTCAATATAATTATTCTCAAATGTGATATAGGGTTTATCCAAATCAACCCAATAACCCATTTTCATTGTCAGCTCATCCCATTTATCTTTATAACGTAAAACGGCTTCGCGGCATTTCTGGTTATACTCTTCTACGGATATTTTTTTACCGATATCTTCTTTGGTGATACCCAATTCTTTTTCTACACCCAATTCAACGGGTAATCCATGGGTATCCCATCCACCTTTTCTTTTTACCTGAAAGCCCTGCATGGTTTTGTAGCGACAAACCATATCTTTTAAGGTACGCGAGATCACATGGTGGATGCCGGGCATACCATTGGCGCTGGGTGGCCCTTCATAGAATACAAAAGGTTTTTTACCCTCCCTGAGAGAAACGCTTTTTTCAAAAGCCTGTTCCTTATCCCATTTTGCCAATATTTCTTGCTCGATTGCCGGAAGGTTCAATCCGGAGAATTCTGGGTATTTCACACTCATAAAACGCTTGTCCCTTCTGTTTTTAAGGCTGCAAAGGTAAGAAATATAGGGGAAGTTTGGCCTTGGGATTTAGTAATGGTAAAGCTCCATTTTAAATAAGAAGCCTTTGCCCAGGAGGTCCTCTTTTCGCTAAATCTTCCCCTTGTACGGCAAAATTCTTTTACAAAACAACTGATAACCGTCAACCCCGGGCTGACGAAACTCATATTTTGTGTTTTGGTGGCAGGATAGCTTTGCCTTCATAAAATCATACAATGGAGTTACCTGCTAACCTTTTAATTAAATACAACCAGCCTGTTCCCAGATATACCAGTTATCCTACCGTTCCATTTTGGCAGGAAGGACTAGTTCCGGGAGATTGGGCAAAGCTTTTCAGCAGGCAGTTTGAAACAGCCAACCCTGAAGAAGGAATCAGTGTATATATCCATTTACCCTTTTGTGAATCGCTTTGTACCTATTGCGGTTGTAATAAGAAGATTACTACCCAGCATTCTGTAGAAGAAGACTATATTGAAACCATACTGGCCGAATGGGCGCTTTATTGTGGCCTGATGAATACCAAACCCATTATCCGTGAACTGCACCTGGGTGGAGGAACGCCAACTTTCTTTTCTCCGGAAAATCTGACACATCTGCTGACACGTTTGTTTGAAAAAGCCATCATTCATCCGAAGCATGAATTTAGTTTTGAAGGCCATCCTAATAATACAACCCGGCAACACCTTGATGCCTTGTATAGATTGGGTTTTAGAAGAGTCAGCTTTGGCGTACAGGATCATAATCCCGAAGTACAAAGAGTGATTAACCGGATACAACCTGTTGAAAAAGTAGCAGAAGTGATCCGGGAAGCCAGGGAAGCCGGGTTTACCTCAGTAAACGTAGACCTGATTTATGGTTTGCCATTGCAAACAGTAGAAAGTATGAAAGAAACGATCCGGCAAACCATTGAGCTGCGACCTGACCGAATTGCTTTTTACAGTTATGCGCATGTACCATGGACCAGCAGGGCGCAAAGACTATTTGATGAAAATGATCTTCCGAGTACCGATGTGAAAATGCAATTATACCGGTTAAGTAAAAAAATGTTTATGGAAGCCGGGTATCATGATATTGGTATGGATCATTTCGCTATGCCACATGATGACCTGTATCTTTCCAAACAGGAAGGATATCTTCATAGGAATTTTATGGGTTACACCTTACAAAGAACCAGCATGCTGATTGGCTTAGGTGTTTCTTCTATCAGTGATGCAGGCATGGGTTATGCGCAGAATAATAAAACCCTGCATGATTATGCTGAAGCCATTCAAAGGGGTGAACTGGCGGTAAATAAAGGCATCTTTTTAACCGAGGAAGATCGTGCATTCAGAACATATATACTGGATATCAGTTGCAAAGGAAAAACCAGTTTTAGAGAAGAGGATCTGGCTATTCTGGAATCAATCAGTTTCCCTTTACTGGATCAACTGGAAGAAGATGGATTAATTACGTATGATAGTAAAGGTTTACAGGTAACTGAACTCGGCAATCATTTTATCCGAAATATCTGCTATCCATTTGATCTGCACGTACATCGTAAAAAAGACCTGAGCAGTCAGCCTTTATTTAGTAAAGCGATATAGTAGTTATTATTTTTTGCGTAGCTTTTTATATATGGATATAGCTGCTAAAAGCAATAAAATAAAGGCTATCAG
>CAIYKV010000045.1 GCA_903926855.1 uncultured Bacteroidota bacterium
AAACAAATAGATTGAGGCTGTTAATCAGAGGGTCTCTGGTTCAAGTCCAGAAGGGGGAGCATAAGAGCCTGTAAATCAAAGATTTATGGGCTTTTTTAATGCCCATAGATACCCATTTTTACCTCTTTTGGTACCCAATTCGGTACCCTTTGTAGAAAAATTTGCAAAATTTATTTTTCTAACTAAATTATTAGTCTTAATTTAGACTAACAATTTAGTTAGAATGAAAAAACTTACACAAGCGGAAGAACAAATCATGCATGCTTTATGGGCATTGGAGAGCGGAGGGTTTTTGAAAGATATTATCGAACACCTGCCCGAGCCGAGAACCCACCACAATACAGTTGCCACACTACTCAAAATTTTGGTTGAAAAAGAATTTGTGGGTATCCAAAATCCTAATAGAAACAACTTCTATACGGCCCTGGTTTCTAAAGAAAAATACTCAGAACAAAGGATTGCTGGTTTAACGGAAAGTTTTTTTGAAGGGTCGTACCAGAATGTTGTTTCATTCCTGGTACAAAAAAAACAGATGTCGATCAAGGAATTGGAATTGTTACTTAAACAATTAAAAAATAAAACGAATGAATAGCCAGTCCGCTTTCATATACATTATGAAGACCATTTTGCTTGCCGGCATTTTCCTGGGTTATTACTGGCTGGCACTTAGAAATAAAAAACTCCATTACTACAACCGATTTTATTTGCTGTTTAGTATGCTATTCAGTATTGTATTACCCTTAGTAAGTTTTACCTGGTTCAAATTAGAGAAGCCGGTTATCTATGGCACAAGCAAGATCATGAATTTTATACTGAGTCCAGGTGAATCATCAGTTAGGCAGCCTTCGAATGTGAGTGATTGGGCATTGCTGCTGGGTATTGCCGTGTCTTTGACAATGCTATTTTTACTTCTATTTACTATCAGGAAAATTTATCGCTTAAAAAAAAATTCTGTTGTTACACAAATGGGAGATATTGATTTTATAGAAACGGAAGATGAGAATGCCCCTTTCTCCTTTTTAAAAAATTTATTCTGGAAAAAATCCATTTCACTGGAGCAGGGAGAAGGTAAAAAGATATTGAAACATGAGTTAACACATATTCATCAGAAACACACAATTGATCGCTTATTCTGTCAATTATTGTGTTCCCTAATTTGGATAAACCCATTCTACTGGATCATCCAAAAAGAGTTGCTGACCATCCACGAGTTCATTGCAGACGAAGAAGCGATCGGCAATTCAGATCCTGAAAGTTTTGCAAAAATGCTATTACAAACACACTTCGGAAATCATTTTTTTCAAGAAACTCAATCATTTTTTTATTCATCAATTAAAAGGAGGTTAATTATGTTGACTACATCAAAAAATACCCGGTATAGTTATGTAAGAAGGTTGATTGCATTGCCATTATTGGTATTAACAATGGCGATAGTTTCCTTTCAGGTAAATGCAAAAGAAGAAAATAAAATTACTAACCCGGAAAAATTATCTTATTCAAAAACTGTGGGCGCACCAATATCTCTTACAGGTTCGGAAAGCAAAAAAAATCAACATGCTTCAAAGATAATAACACCAACAACTGCGCCATTCTCTATCAAAGAAAATTCTGATACAGTTGCTATTCCAGCACAGGAGGCGCCAAGATTTCCTGGCGGATCAGATGGTTGGAAGCAGTTTCTGAATGAAAAAACTGATTTTACTAAACCAGTGAAGAAAGGCGCTCCATCAGGCAAATATGAAGTTCAATTAAGTTTTATTATTGATAAAGACGGGGATGTTAGAGATGTAACAGCATTAAACGACCCTGGATATGGTTCAAAAGAAGATGCGATGAGAGTTCTTTTATCTAGTCCCAAATGGGAACCTGCAACAGTAAACGGAAAAAAAGTTATTTACCGTAATACAATTTCCATTACTTATCTGGTTTCTGGAAACTAAGCCAATTTGGTGTTTCCTTTTATTGATTTCCCCCGCAACAAATGCGGGGGATTTTTATTGAATCAGTCGGAAACTTTACAACTGAATGAATAAAAAAGTTGAATAAATTATATACCACGAAATGGTTGTTGGTCGGGCGACCACGGGTGTTCGGAAGAAAATGGGTATTCCTTGCCTATTTTAGGTGTTTAGAATGGTTATAGTTTTAAACGCTTTATAAATTAATCTTCA
The DNA here is from genome assembly GCA_903926855.1 of uncultured Bacteroidota bacterium. Taxonomy (GTDB): domain Bacteria; phylum Bacteroidota; class Bacteroidia; order Chitinophagales; family Chitinophagaceae; genus Sediminibacterium. Next base: position 2,172 of record CAIYKV010000045.1, read on the forward strand.
CCCATTATACCCTTTTGCGCAAGAGGCAACTCATGTTCCGTAGGAACATGGAGGAATTGAAAGGATATCCAATACTTAGTAACTAAATTTTTTCCGAACACCTGTGATTAAGCGACCAACAACGGCGATTAATTAGAAATTATTTATTGATCCACTCCATCTCCCCCAATAAAACCACCCTTGGGTCCAAAACCAATAAATCAGGTTTGGTTACTGAGGGTAGTTTGAATTCCGCGTTTAAAGTATTCATTGTCAGCTTCATTATTTCAGGAGAACTGGCACCATTCTTATACACAGCTATCTCAATCGGAAAATCAAATGGCTTTCCGGATGATTGGGTTTGTTGTAATTGTATTACTATTTGTTTGGATTGGCTATCATAATTCCAATTGGCTTTTAATTGAAGATTATCGGTACGGTATAAGTATTGCCCAAAAAAAGATTTCAGATCCTGTCCAGAGGCTTTCTCCATTTCTGCAATGAAATCGGCCGTAGAGGTATTGGCATTAAAATATTTTTTATAATACGCCTGTATCCCTTTTCTAAATGCATCATTGCCCATTCTTTCACGCAACATATGTAATAACCAGGCTCCTTTCTGATAGGTGATACCACTGGTTACCGGTCCTGCTTCTGCACTTCTATTCGCAACTATCGCAAACGTGGAATCTTTTTTGGAAAGATCATACACTGTTTTACGCGCTGCTTTGATTCCGGAAAGAAATTCTTCATGTCCATATGCATTTTCAATAAACAATAAAGTAAAGAATGTAGCAAATCCCTCACTCAGCCAGGCATCATCCCAGGTAGTTTCGGTAACGGCGTTACCAAACCATTGGTGCGCAATTTCATGGATCACCACATTGCGTAGACGAACAGATTGTTGCCCGTTTACCAGCTTCTCATCATAAAATATAGCAGAAGAGGTTTCCATTCCTCCACCTACACTTTGTGTTTCTATATTGGCCAGTTTTTCATAGGCATAAGGACCTATATAATCAGAATAAAATTGTAATACCTGTTTGGTAGGACTGGCAAAATCAAGAAAGCCGGCATCCCTGTCTTTGGGATACACCCATGTTTGGATGGATTTGCCTTGGAATTCATCTACATACTGCACCGCAAAATCAGCTACTCCTAAAACAAATAACCAGCAGGATACCGGAACAGATTGTTTCCAATGTGTGCGTTTGGTTTCTTTATCTATCAACGATTCTTCTAGTAGCAATCCATTAGAGATTACTTTATAATGAGCGGGTGCTGTAACAATAAATTCACTCGTGGCTTTATCATAAGGATGATCTACTGTTGGCAACCAATGTCGTGCATTATTGGGCCAGTTCTCGCACATAAAACTGCGATCGCCAAATTTGGTGGGTTGAATTTTCATGCCGCCTGCGGGTATGCCGCTATAGGTTACTATAATAGTGAGCACCTGGTTAATGGCTGGAACAGTACCGAACTGGATAAGTAACTCATCATTTTTATGTGTAAAGGATAAGGGTTGATTATTGAGGGTTACAGATTGTACCGTCATCCCTTTTCCCTTCCATTTCTCTGCCTGGTTAATCAGATCGAGCCGTATTTTGGAGACATCATTGATTTTGCATTGAAAACTGATGGAGGCAATGCCTTTGAGTTCATCGGTTTTATCGGAGAAGGTAAGATCGAAGGAATAATGCAGTATATCGATACCATAGTTACGGGGGTAGTTATCTGCATATGAGATAGCAATGGTAAAGAGCAGGAAGATGGATAATACTATTTTTTTCATATAGTGATTTGAAGTTAAAAGTAGTTGTTGGTCAGGCGACCAACAACGGCATAAATCCGACCAACAACGGCGTAAATGCAATCAAAAACGACAATAAATGTGGTCACCAAATACATGAAACCAATTTACTGAATTATTTATTTATCAACCGGACAATACTTTGCCACCCAATCCAACATACGCGTATAATAATCCAGGTTATGTTTAAATTCTGAAAATCCATGATGCTCCCGCGGATAAAGTACCAACTCGGTGGGTACTTTGTAAAAACGCAGGGCCCTGTATAATTCCTGTGATTGTCCTTTGGGATCAACTTCATCATCCATTCCCTGTATAATCAGCGTAGGCGTTTTGGCATGCTTAATAAAACGTAAAGCGGAGTGTTGAACAAAAACATCCGGATGTTCATAAGGATTACCCAAATGCCAATAATCATACGCTGCATTATCTTCCGTGCCAAATTCACTGATTAAATTGAATAATCCTGCGCCTGAGATAGCCGCTTTAAATCGTTGCGTTTGTGTGATGGCCCATTCAGACATAAATCCGCCATATGACCATCCGGCAATCGCCAGTTTGTTGTTATCTACATTACGCTGTTTTACTACATAATCAATCCCTGCCATGATATCTTTAAAATCAGCCCCGCCCCAATCGTATCGGTTCGATTCCAGAAAATCCCAGCCATAACCTGTACTTCCCCTGATATTGGGCACGAGTACCGCATAGCCTTTCTGAAGAAATAATTGTGCCCAGGCATTATAGGTATCTACAAATGCACCGGTTGGGCCGCCATGTATGATCACTACCATAGGCAGAGATGATGCAGTGACTGGATGTGCGGGCTTAAAAAAATTGGCTTCTATATCGGTTCCGTCAAAACTTTTATAGTGAATGGTTTCTGGTTTTACCAATCCAACAGAATCGAAAAGATGATTAAAATGTGAAATTTGAACGGCGGCTTTTCCAGGTACCTGCAGCCATAACTCCTGCATCTGATTGGCCGAAGCGCTTACAAAGGCAATTTGTCTATCTGTGTTAAGATCATAGGAAAAAACATTTTGTGTTATGCCAAAACCAGTGGCAACGCCCTTCATGGATATTTTCTTCAACACTAAATGAAAACCATCCTGAATAATGGCGGCTAATGTATCTGCATTGTAAAAACGGATTGAACGTGCGGGAAGATCAATCGTTTTCTCAGTAAGGTTAAGCCCTTTCCCTTCACCCATATTTTGCAGATAAATATCATGGGCAGTTGGGCCGTCTACCCTTGTACCCTCATAAACAAATTTTTTACCATCAGGTGATATCTCTATTCCATTCCAAAATGGATTACCGGGAGAATTCAGTTCCGTATAGCTGCTATCCTTCCAATGAAAAACCGTTAGGGTAGACAATTGTATTTCCTGCACCGGCAGAGAACTTGTAATCAGTAAAACGGACTCATTTATTGGGTCCCATTTCATTTCCTCAATCTTCCAGTTTTTACCTGGCAACCGACGCACTTGTTTACTGGCAATATCCAATGCATACAATACATCGGGTTTAGTATTTTGGCTAAGTACTTCCTCATCATATTTATCATCTATTCTTTTCTGCTCATCTGCCGTAAGGGTGTCTTCAGAAACATAGAGAATGGATTTTCCATTCGGGTTCCATATAAAATCTTTTATGCCATTTTTTGCATGGGTGAGCTGAATGGCTTCCCCACCCTGATTATCGAGCAGAAAAACTTGGGGTGATCCATTTCTCGTTGATAAGAAAGCGAGCTCTTCTGTTTTGGGTTTCCATTTTGGATTGAATTCTGATTTTACAGAGTTGCTATACTGACGAATGGTTTTGTCTGATAAAGTATAGAGCCAGATATGGCTAAAAGACCCTTTCTCTATACTGGCAGGTTCATTTACTACAAAAACCAGCTTTTTATTATTGGGAGAAAATAAAGGATTGGATACACGGTAGTAGGATAAGGATTGTTGAATACTAAGAGTGTCTGTTTTGGTGATTTGTGCTTTGCTATTGTTCTGCTGAAGAAGACAAAAAAGGACTAATAAACAACTGATTTGATTTTTAGACATAGAATAGAATTGGTAGGTTATGGTTAGTAAGATAAAACGGCTGGTGGAATAATGAAAATTATTTTTATTTTTTGAAGGGGCCTTCCCTATGTACCAATCTGTACTCGATTTATTGTCAGGCGACTAACAAAGTCCAGGCACACGAATCAGTAGGAAATGGAATTTAATATACTGGCAGCAATCCACAGCTTTTGTGTATCTTATGCCTATACTCATAGCCCCATCCAATAAGCGGCTATAATTCCGGACCTTACTGAATTTTCGATATGCGTGCTATTATACATAAACAAGCCATCGCTTTCAGTGTGTTTGGTTTACTGCTTGTTTCAGTAAGCTGTCATACAAAAAATGATACCATTGTACCCAATACGATTCAGGTAAACGAACCTTCTGTTTTTACCTGCGCGCCTTTTGATAGTGCAAGAATCTCCAGTATTCTTTCACTGGGTTGGCTGCAACCGGTAGGACATACGATTCCAACAGATCATATCTATTTCAGTTTTCAACAAAACGGTTCTGAAAAACTTACACTATATGCTCCTGGCTCGGGCTTGGTAATGCAAATTTTATCGAGACCGGTGCTGGGCATTCCCGAAGTAAAGGTTTGGATTAAAATGAACAACCTCTTCACCTACTATTTAGACCATGTGGTATTGGATACCTCTATCAAAACGGGAGCCTTGATCAAAGCCGGTCAGGTGATTGGTACCACAGGCCAGGGAAATACTATTGATTTTGGCGCCATTGATAGTACGGTTACCAATTCATTTGTTAATCCCGCTCGCTATTTTAGTCAAACAATACATTGTGGCAAACCCCTTAGCTATTATACGGACCCCCTGAAAACAAAACTGTATTCTTTGGTTGACAGACAAGGAGCAGAAAAAGATGGCTGGGTATGCGTGGATGTTCCGAAAACTTTATCCGGCAATTGGTTTCTTGACAGCACGGTATTGATTACGGACGGTCCCGATGGATGGGATAAGGAATTATCGTTTGCCTATGATATACAACACCCGCAAAAATTATTGGTATCGATTGGTGGGTTAAATGGAATGTTTGGCAAATGGAGCATATTGCCTTCTGCTATGCCACCCGCACAGGTTACAACAGCATCGGGTAAACAATCTTATTTATTATGGTTATTCGATCCCAATTATCCTAATAACCCAGGTGCACAAGCGGGACTATTGATTGTGCAGATGATAGATGATACGCATATTAAAATTGAAGCGTTTAATAATCCGCGATTGCAGGATGCGGCGTTTGATGGGAATGCAAAAATATATGCGCGATAAAGAGTGCTTATGTTGGTCTGGCGACCAACATAAGCAAAGCTCAAAAATTAAGCTGTTTTTCCGTATACTTTTTGATTAAAAATATAAGAAGTAATCACCACCGCAAATATTACCAGCATCACCAGCATGCCGGGCTGAAAACCATCGGTACTAATATTTGAATACACAGCACCGAGCAGATCAAAAACCAACCCTGCATATGCCCATTCTTTGATCTTCTTAAAACCGGGAATCAGAATAGCAAGGCTACCTAATACTTTGGCATAGCCAATAAACGGTATAAAATATTTCGGGTATCCCAAATGGGTCATAAATTTTATTGCATCATCCATCATGATAATATCGGGAATTGCAGAGAAGATCATGAATGCTGAAAATAATCCGGTAGAGATCCAATAAATGGTTTTGGTTGATTTCATGTTTGGGGGTTTTAGTTTGAAAGAATCTTTAGTTAGCAAATTCTCTATTCGCTTTTAAAGATCGAAAAAAAATGCCAAAAATGGTAGTCACAATAGTATGAATTTATTACACCATCTTTTTTAGGTGGAGATGTTGTTGGTCAGGCTGCTAATAAAAGAGGTAAAACGAATAATTACAGATATTATTGATTAATATTATTTGCAAACCGAGATCAGTAAATTCAAAGCAGGTTTTAAAGGCAATTTATTGGATGATACAAGGTTTAACCGTATTAATGAATTGCTTTTAAGATGAGATTTTGAATAAGTCATATATCCCGCATGATCTTCTGCCATTCCAAAAGACCAAGTATTTTTATTTATCCAGTCCCTGGCCTTTACAGGGTCTAATTGTAAATATTCTTTTTCCATTGCCGGAGGGAATAAAAATTCTAAGCCAAGTACTATCCCTGTTTCACTAAAATAGATATGCTTTTCTGGTAGCGCAATTTTGTTCCTGCCATGTTTATGGGCATATAGTAAAATACTGGTATCCGTTAACTCTTTGCTAGGCATTTGGGTAACCGAATCCCATTCATACCAATGTAATCTTAGTGGAATGGAAAAAGTTTGGCGAATCAGTGGGAATGAGGGAGCAAACAATTCGATTTCCTTTATATAGCCTGTTTCTGAGGCATTGTTAGGATAGTATCCAATGAATTCGCCTCTGTAATCGGGTGAGCAAGTCCAATAACTCCCGATTTTTTCATATCTATAATCTATTTCTTTGTTTTGGTAAAGTATACAATTCTTAATAAGAACTTCCTGTAATTCACCCGTTTTTCTTTTCAGATAAAATATATTCCCTTCTATACATTGTTGTTTTGAAACCGAGATGGTTTCAAACCCAATAAAAGCTAATTGTACACTGTCAATTGAATTTAAAATTGTGGCTTGCAGAAAAAAGTTGCCGAGGCTATCACTAAAAGTAATTTTTTTAGGATTACCATAGCAGATAGTAGCATAGTAAAGAGGCTGTTTAGTATTGAGGTCAGCAACTTTGCAGGTAATGAATTGAGAAAATGAAATGAGCGGAAGGAAAATTATTGCCAAAAAAAAATTTCATTCAGTAAAATAAGTACACTCTATCATAGATACTACTGACATTATAATATTAGTTTTTATTTAACACAAAGGAGAAGATTTTTCTTTACAAAAAATTTAAGTAATTATCTAAATGGTTAGTATCTAAATTCAATTGTGTTATCATGTTTTTGAGAAAAAGCCTGCTGGTGAAAATCTAAAAACGGGTGGTAGAAATATGCGGAAAAGAATCATATATCAAAAAATGTGCATCCCATGTGCATAACTTCCCCGTTTCAAACAAGCCCTCAGACCGCGTCAAATCTGCAAAACTGACCAAAATCAGTGTTTTTTCAGGCGAAGAACGAAAAAATGTAAAATTTATTTTATATCAATAAACCCTTGTAATTCATTGTTAATCATTTTGTTGAAAATGACCAAAAAGAAGTCATTTTTTCTACCACTACAAAAACAGCGTAAAACATCGATGGGACTTGAGTAGATGGACTTAAATCGTGTCGTATTTCCACTACTTTCTTTATTTCCGAAGCCAGAAAACAACGATAACAACGTCGACAGCCTGCGGATTCAATTCGTTCTAACTTTCTATCCTGAATTACAGCTATTCATTTGTACTAAAGCGAATTTTATGTTACACAGATCGAAACTAACCCTATTTTGCCTGCTTACCTGCAGTGCTATAGGAGGTTATGCGCAAAGTAACAATGCGAATAATGCCATCGCATACCAGGCAGTATCTACGGATCCTACCACTACTGCCAATAAAACGATTTTGGTAAAAGACGGTATTACCCGTAAACCTGTTAACACGCGCGCTGTTTATTCTGAACCTGTTAAATCAATTATTTCAAAAGACGGAAAAAATACTACACTGGTTGGCAATAGCAATTACAATGTTGCTTCGAATACTTCATTAGGTTATACGGCTTTGTTAGTGAATACATCAGGGTTAGGAAATACCGCTGTGGGTTATGCAGCATTACAAGCTAACACAACAGGTAATGGCAATACAGCACAAGGTGTATTTGCCTTACAAAGCAATACTTCCGGCGGAAGCAATTCTGCAAACGGTTTTGCTGCTTTACAAAAAAACACAACCGGTATTGATAACACGGCACAGGGCTATATGGCCATGCAAAATAATACAGAAGGCGTAGGTAATACAGCAACCGGTGTTTTTTCATTACAGAGAAATACCATTGGTTTAAATAATACTGCAACCGGTTCTTATACCCTGTCAAATAATACGAGTGGCGAAAGAAATACCGCATTCGGTGCATTGGCATTGGCTAATAATGTTACAGGCTCTGCCAATACTGCTTTGGGTTATCAAACATTGCTGGCAATCACATCTGGAGAAAACAATACGGCCATTGGTCATAATGCAATGGTATTTGCCAGTTCCGGAAATGGTAACACATCCATCGGTACTTCCAGTTTGTCTAATAACAACGAGGGTAATAATAATACCGCCATTGGTTTAAATACCATGTTTAATAACCTGGGTGGATCTAATAACGTAGGTAATGGTGTACGGGCCTTGCAGAAAAATACATTAGGTAATAACAATACAGCTATCGGTTTCGAATCATTAGGTAATAATGTTAGCGGAAGTAATAATACCGTTTTAGGATATACGGCTGATGTAGCCGCTGATGGCATTTCTAATGCTACTGCATTAGGAAGTGGCGCAAAAGTGTATGCAAGCAATACCATTCAACTGGGTAATGGTTTTGTTACTGCTATCAATACCAATGCTAATCTGAATGCTTCAGGACTTTTCTTGAATTCTGATACCAGACTAAGACAAAATATCCGCACAGTAGATAATGGCTTAGCTACCATCTTACAACTGAAACCCGTTCAGTACGAGAAGAAAAACAGTATTGATGCCATTAATTATACCAAAACAGAAAATGGGTTTATTGCCCAGGAAATTCAGAAAGTAATGCCTTTTCTGGTTACTGAAGGAAAAGATAAAGATCACCTGTTGTCTGTAGATTATATTTCCCTGATTCCTGTTCTTACCAAAGCAATACAGGAACAACAAAATGCCATCCAGGATCAAAAGAAACAGATTCAACAACAGGCCGATGATATCCAGACTTTGAAAAAACTGGTTCAGCAACTGTTAGATAAAAAATAAAGATTTTCATCGTAAAATAGAATCAACAGGAACCCGCTGAATAGCGGGTTTTTTATTCGGGATAAATCTAAATAAACAAAGGATTACGAATAGTATTTCAAAAAAATTAGTCAGGCTGCACCTATAAAGACTTGTCCAAGTCAGCACATACAATTATCTTTTCAACCAGAGTGTTCGATTTACAGGGGATCATTTCTTTCCAGACTGTATTAAAAAAAGGGTTCCGTTTTCAGGAATATAAAGATTGCCCATATTTGTTCATAAACAAACCAACAGATGCAAAAAGCAACAGTGATAGTAATGAGTATTCTGTGCATGGCTTTTGTATTTGTACAAAAGCGGACAGACTATCCTTCAGTACTGATTGGCAGGCAGGAATGGATGCAACAGAATCTCAATACTAATTTTTATAGAAACGGTGATCCCATTCTGCAGATCACCAAAGCAGACAACTGGAAAGAGATTAGCAGTGGCGCCTGGTGCTGGTATGATTTTGATTCTGCGAGATACGCAGGTATTTATGGTAAATTTTATAACTGGTATGCTGTAAATGATCCACGCGGACTGGCACCGGCAGGATGGCATATACCAGATGAAGATGAATGGAAACAATTGGCCGTTTACCTGGGAGGCGATTCATTGGCAGGCAATAAAATGAAAGCCATTAGTACTTTATGGAATTGTAATTCCCAATCCATAGATACCGGCAATGCCAGTGGCTTTAGCGGATTACCAGCCGGCTCCTGTGATTATGCAGGCAGATTTGTACAAATGGGTTGCTTTGCTTACTGGTGGACCAGCACTGCCTATAACGACCGTATGGCCTATTTGCACGGCCTTACACTGGATAAGCCGGATTTACTAATGAGTGTAGACGATAAAAATATCGGATTTTCGGTAAGATGCGTGAGAGACAGTGCAGAGGAAGGGAAGAAGAAGTGAATATCGAATATTGAACAAGGAATGATGAATGTTGAAGTAAAGGTAATAATTGAATACAATAACATTAATGAGGCGCTTGACAAACTCCCCTCTCTATGAATAGAGAGGGGCCGGGGGTGAGTCAATTATTGAATAAGTATTTTCTTCAAATAATACCCCTTCCCATCCACCATTGGCGGAGTAGCGCTGGCAACAATAACCCCTTCCTTATTAATCACCGTTCTTGTTGTTCCGTTGGAAGTGCTGATATCAAAAGGCAAAGGCATAAAATAATTATTCACTTTTACCAGGTATTTCTGAAAGCCGGTTTCTTTTACAGAAATATCCAGTACATCTGTTGTGCGGGTATAAAAGTCAAAAAAGGGTTTGAGATTTTGTTTCGATTCGGCACTGAATAATTGCTCCACATCAGTAGTAGTTACAAAATTATCATACGTATATTTTGGATCAGTGGCCAGCTTTTTTAGGGTAGGTAAAAAAATCGAATCGCCCAATACATAGCGAAGACTATGCATAAAGAAAGACCCTTTTGTATAAATATCATTACCTGCATAAGTTTCATCTTCTGATAGCTCCTCACCGCCCACCATCGGTTTTTTTGATCTGATTGATCGTTTATGTCCGTCAATAATTTCATCATACGCGGCTTGTCCGCCAAGTTCATAAAACGCCAATGCCTCGGCATAAGTAGCTATCCCCTCCTGTATCCACATATGGGCCCAATCTTTATTGGTTACTTTATTTGCCCACCATTCATGCGCATATTCATGATACAGATTGGCTGAATACTCATGACCCCCTACCTGAGAATATACAAACTTGTTTTGGAAGGTTATCATGGTCTGGTGCTCCATGCCCGGATTAGGCACTTCGCCAATACCTATTTTTTCTTTCACCCAGGGATACTCACCAAAATATTTTTCCAATATCCGGGTATCTCTTTCTTTTAATTCGATAATCTTATCTGCATTCGCAATATCTTCTTCCAACACATAAAATTCAATAGTCACTTTATTACCCAGACAGGTAGTATACTCTTTTCCCACTACAGTATATTTCCCAATATCAAATACGATACAATAATTACTGATGGTATAATTCGTTTTCCAGTGATAGGTTTTTTTATTTTTTGCTGTGGTCACTTTTTGTAAAATACCCGGACCTGCCACCACTAAATTTTCCGGAACGGTTATCAGCATATCTACACCCTCATTAGGTTCATCACTGGGATGGTCTTTACAGGGGAAATATATCCTGCCACCTTCTTTCTGGCAATTGATTACCACCCAGGGATTACCCGTTCTGTCTTTGGTCCAGGTGAAACCACCGAACCATGGTGGCCTTACTGCCACCGGCGGCACACCCCCATACTCGATCTTTACGCTTTGATTGCCGCTTGCAAAAGGCTTATCGGATGTGATATAGATTTTATCATTTGCCTGAACAAATTGTACGGGCTTATTATTCACTTTAATTTTTTGCACTTCCAATAAATGCACCAGGTCAAATAATAAGGTATCGGTCGATTTTGAAAGTACCAGACTGATTTCGGTGCTGCCATCAATTCGTTGCTTGTCGATATCAACATTCAAGGCAATGGTATAATGCCGGATATCCATAATGGCCTGCAAGGGGTTGAGTTTCCCGCCAGAAGAGAGATAACTGATATCTCTGTTTTGCGCATGGGCAAAAACCAATAGGAAAAAACAGATCAGTACCAACAGGGGACTGAAAATATTACGACGAAGGGCAGGTAATCTAAACGCTTTTCTTGTTTTCATATTGAATCAGTTAAATAAATCGCTGAATGAGATTATTGAATATTTCGGGTAATTCCAAATGAATGGGAACTATTTTTCATTTTATATTGAATAAATTGAGTCAGCGTATCCTATATCCTCTTACAGAATGCCCCATAAGGCTGGGCAAAATCTTTATCTTTCAATACAGAAACCACTATATGAAAAAACAAAGCCTTATCGGATTACTTTTTTTCCCAATCCTTTGTTTCTCCCAAATTATCGATTCTGCCTGGGTTATCAACCATTATACCAAAAAAGAAGTGATGATACCCATGCGTGATGGGGTAAAATTATTTACAGCCATCTATACACCCAAAGAGGAAACTGAAAACATCCGATTATATTGTTTCGTACCGGCTACTCGTGTAAACCATATGGTGAAGGGAATTTTACAACGATCTGGAATTCTCCGCGTAAATATTTTTTTGCAAAGAATTATATCTACGTACAACAGGATGTGCGTGGGCGATGGAAAAGCGAAGGAAAGTTTATAGATATCCGTCCGTTTAATGAGCATAAGCAAACGGCCACAGATACAGACGAATCTACCGATGCATATGATACCATTGATTGGCTTGTAAAGAATACAATCAACAATAATAATAAGGTTGGCGTAATGGGCACGTCTTACCCCGGCTTTTATGCATCACATGCTGCCTTTAGTAATCACCCATCTTTGAAAGCGGTGAGTCCGCAGGCACCAGTAACCGATTGGTTTATGGGGGATGATTATCACCACAACGGTGCGTTTATGGAAATGGACGCGTATTTCCATATGAAAAAACCAATCCCTAATCCCAGTCCACAATATCCCAATGGTGTGATCTTTCCGGTAAAAGACAGTTATGAATATTTTCTCGGACTGGGAAATCTGGATACGATCTCGAAGATCATGGGTGATTCTATGGTTTTATGGAAGGATATGATGAACCACCCGGTAAATGATGCCTGGTGGCAATCGAGGAACCCGATGAATCATGCAGAAAAAGTTGCACCAAGTATTGCTACTTTATTGGTAGGAGGTTTATATGATGCGGAGGATTGCTATGGTACACTAAATATGTATCAATCCATAGAAGCCAAAGCACAGAATACAAATAAGCTGGTAATGGGGCCATGGACACATGGTCAATGGGGTGGCTATGGAGGTAATCGGATTGGGAATATTTTGTTTGACAGCAATACCTGCGATTGGTTTTCGGAACAGATAGAACAGCCATTTTTTGACTACTATCTCAAAGGCCAAGGATCAGCAGAACAGATACCCGAAGCCAGTATTTTTTTTAGTGGAATCAATCAATGGAAAACCTTTGATCAATGGCCGCCGGCAAAAACGCATAAACAGATATTGTATCTGGAACGCAATGGAAAAATCAGTTTTGATGACAAGTCTTTGACAGATACCAAAAGCTTTGATGAATATATCAGCGATCCGGCAAAACCAGTTCCTTTTATTGAAGGCATTCAATTAAGAAGGAATGGCGATTATATGACGGATGACCAGCGCTTTGCTTCAAAAAGACCGGATGTATTGGTTTACCAGACTGATATTTTGAAAGAAGATATTACGGTGGCCGGACCGATAGTTGCAGACTTATTGACAAGTCTTTCTACTACGGATGCAGACTTTGTAGTAAAGCTGATTGATGTATTCCCAAACGATTTTCAGTATGAACAGCCTTTACCGAATCATTATGAAATGGCGGGATACCAGATGCTGGTGCGGGGTGATCTGATGCGTGGGAAATTCAGAAATAGTTTTGAAAAGCCAGAGCCCTTTATGCCAGGTAAGCCCACGCAGGTAAAATACAGCTTACCGGATATTGCGCATACATTCAAAAAAGGTCATCGGCTGATGGTTCAGGTACAGAGTAGCTGGTTTCCATTGTTCGACAGAAACCCGCAGATATTTACAGATATCTATCATGCTAAAGTATCGGACTACCAAAAATCCAGTATCCGCATTTTTCATCATGCGTCGCGAATCGTGTTGAATGTGATGAATTAATACCAGACGATTTTTTTAGAATGAAAAAGGATACTGAAAAAATAAAAAAGCAGTTATCCAAACTAAGTAATAAAATAGTGTAGAATATATAAATATTATTTTCCATTTGTATTTATATTTATTATTTTCAAATATCAAATTACCCATATAAACTGCTTCATGAAATCTCTTATTGTTTCTTTACTATTATTGTTTTGTGTGCTTACGCAAAGTTTCGCGCAACAAGGATTAATCACCTGTAGAATGGTTGCAAATTCAGATCGAACTGTTAGTATCAACGTAGAAAGTCTTGCCTATGGAGATTATACAGTAAAAATTAGTTTTCAAAATTTACAGGGCTACAGGGGTATGGGTATTTTTGGTGATATGGGCATATTTGTAGTACAACGGGGCACGAGGGAATTGGTAAAATTAGAGCCTATAAAATCTGCAAGCAGTTATTCACTAGGATATACCTATAGTTATTTCGCAGGCAATTATTTGAACAGGGCTCCTTCTGATACAGGTTTTCTTTATCTATTGCCCGGAACTCCGAATAATATAGTTCGAATTTCAACAGTAAGTAGTTTGGAATCCAGACTGGGGAAAACTTCCGAAAGTGCTTATATCGGTACAAGTTTTTTATATGCTCCAGGTGACACCATTTGCGCTACCCGTGCCGGATTGGTATATGAGTGCAGCGATGAAGCGAAAGAAGGGGAAACGGTCAAGGAAGTGTTTAGAAGCAATCGTAACCGGATTTTAATTCAACAAAAAGATGGCACTCTTGCTCGATATATGATCAGGGCTCCGATTAAACTATTAGTAGACAAGGGAGATAATGTAATACCGGGTCAGCCAATAGCTATTTTTAATAAGGAAAGTGAACGATATGAAATGGCGCTGGCAGTGGAGTATCTTGACGGAAATAAATTATCCGCTATCAAAGATATTGCAGGTGAAGTGCCTGCTAATCGAAATCCTTACCGGTTTTTACCCACCATCTTCTGTATTGGAGAAGATGGTAGTAGTTCTGCTTTACGGGTGCCAAATCAAACCTTCAAAGTAGCTTATCCCAAAGAATTAATAGGAAAAGAACTGACTAAAAAAGAGAAAAAGAAATTGGGCCTGATATAAATAGCCGGCTAAACTCTTATTAATGGCTTTTATCCAGGTAAGACAGTAGATCTACAAACTGGTTTTTATCTTTCCCATTTATTTTATGTGCACTTGCATAGGCTTGTATATTATCTGCATAAGCAGGCAATGATTTTTTCGCCGCTTGCACTGCATAAGAACTTAAAGGAGTCATCTTTTTTTCTTTCGGAAGGTATACATACCATTTTTGTACGATGGCATATTCTTTTTCGTGCGGGCTTCCATAATTAAAAGTTTCGATCACTTTTTTGTGTTGCCAGGATAGCAGTTGCAGGTTTTCGCCTGCGTACAATACTTCATACATAAAACTGCTGTCGTGATCTTCAATTGCAGGATAACCATTCTTAAATTGATAGATATCCATTGAACCGGCTTCATTCCGAAAATTAAGGGTAAAAGACGATGCAGGCTGAACCAATTCCAGGTAGCGATTATTACGGGCTATATATAATTTATTAGTAAAAAGCGAAAAATTCATGAGCGTATCATGGAACTGTAAGCCGTTTTTGAAATGAATGGTTCCTGTTGCCCATCCGTCCTGTATCATTGGGCTACCCTTAACCCCCATTTCACTGGCGGTTTTAATAAGTGCTCCCTGGTCGTCACGCATTTCAAAAAAGCGCATGGCGCCATCATTTCCGGAGTATTGCATTTGTGCCTGGCAAAGCTGTTGGGATAGGAGCAGGAGTATCAACAGCCGAAAGAAATTTTTCATGGCGATGATCATTTAATATGGTGTAATAAAGGTACCTATTTACAGGAAGTAAACCCAACAGGAAAGTGTGTACGGAATCAATTAATGATAACCGGTTTTCTCTTTTCGACTGTGAAAATACCGGCAAAACCCATGCCTGATTTTCATAATTTGTTACCTATTTCGTATATTTAGAAAAAGAACTGGTTATGAGAACAGCCACATTTTATATAGCCCTTGTTGTAAATTTTATCTTGCTGGTAATTGCCCTCGACCTTCTAAGGATGTTATTCAAAAGACAGGTAATAGACAAGCCTACCCGAAACAGCCTGATCCTGCTTTCTGCAGTCGTGCCAATATTTGGATTTCTTATGGTTTACTGGCGATACAGAAGTTATGTAAGGCTTTCAAAACCTCGTTAACCGTTTATTTACTACCATATACCACTACACTATTTGAAAAAGTGGCCAGGTAAACATGTCCGTTTACAATAGTAGGACTTGAAAATTTAGCATAACTCCCCACTGCATCTTTCGTAATCGTTTGATCACTGTTCCAAAGTTCCTTATTGATATTGCTGGCATCGAACGCACGTAAAATAGCCGGACAAACACTGTGTTCCGCATCACAGCTTTTTGGATAAATAGCCCAAAGGATACCGGTACCTGCTGAGGTTCCATTAGAAGAAACAGATAGTAAAGCCCCACTTTGTCCGGTGGGTCCGCTGGCGGAAGATAATATCTGGTTACCCAGATCAAACTGATTGGTAGATCGGTTAAAAGGGAGCGCGTGTAACTGATCATTCTCAGACCATACATAGGCATATTCCGGGCTGCCACCATAATAGGCTGCCTGGCAATGCATATTGGCATTTCCATTCAGGCTAATGGTTTGTTGCACCTGGTTGCTGGTTTTATTGTAGCCACCCATATTATCCTTATTCAATAGATAAATATTGCCATCTTTTCCTGCCGTAAAGAAATAATTGGAATTGGGTATTAAAAAGGAACCCATACTTCCATAATCAAGATCATTGTCTTCCAGATACTGATAATTAAAAGGGGTATAATATGTGTTTACCTGTAAACTGCTTCCGGATACAGATAATTTCATAGCGCTTTCCCCGCGGTTTCTTGGGTTTGTTGGATCATTGGCAACTCCTACCGTTCCATTGCCGACTACTACATACAGGTTGCCGGCATTATCCGCAGACATGCCATTACCGCTTTCCCACAAACCACCATCTCCTCCGTCGGGGGTATCATTGTACACAATTTTTTGAGTAAGTGTTTTAGAGTCATAACCTAAAATCCAACCATGATAAGGACCCCAATCGCAATGCGATGAAAAAGTTACATATACCAATCCATTCACTAAAGTAAGTGCCTGGCGCTGGTTTTGTTTTTGGGCATCGAAACTAAGGGTGTTATTTACGCTACCATCTCCGGATCCCTGATAAGTGGCTGTGATTTGTACCGGACTACCCGTCATTTCACTTCCGGTAGTAATATTAACGGCATGCAGGTATTGAACAAAACGGGTACCATCTGTACTACGGGCAACAAAATAAATGGTTTGGGCTGCTGAATCAATTACCGGTGTTCCTACAATACCAATACTGCCACTAAAATCCTGGTAAGCACCCCCACATGCACCTTTCATATCAGTATTGCGCGGCGGGCGCATTCCGGAAGCGTTATAGCTTTTCTGCCAATATAAATTACCCGCATCCGCATCATAAGCATAGACAGAATTATTTACAGTAGCGATATAAACCACATTATGTGTTCCGGAGCCAATACTAACATTACCTACTACCAGTGGTTGCGCATATACCTGGTCGTCTACTTTTAAAGTAAATAGTTTTCCAAACGTTTGAGTATTTACATTAGTGGTAGTGAGTTTTGTTTCCAGGCTGTTCCAGCCAGAACGGTTGTTGTTATTGTGCTGGGTAAGAACAGACACATGCTGATCATTGGGGACTACTACGGGCTGTGTAGTGCTGCTCCCTTTATCTTTGCAGCCAAATAATACAAATAGGAATACTGGTAATATTGAATTTTTCATAAACAGGCAATCGTTATTGGGTAAACATACTATTTTCCGGGAGATACGAATCCAGAATATAATAGGTTACAAAGATGTTGGGATATTCCAAACTAAAGACACAAAACTATGCCCTAGTGTTGTATGAAGTGCAGAATTGCAGGCATGAATTTTCTCAGTCTGCTGTTTTCTCAACATCTTTTCATGGAAAGCCTGATGAAAATACTATTTTAGCTTAACCGATTTCAGGGTTTGAGAATAGTCGAGATACAAGGCATTGGTGGTACTGCCCGGTACAGGAGAATATTCTTCCACCCTTACCAAACCTACACCAGGAGAATAATAAGAGACCGTTGTATAGGTAATATTGCCGTTACAATCTTTGATATACTCAATATTTTTATAACAGGTATAGGATGCAACACTATAGGTTGAAGCAAATCCATATAAAGCATCTAAACCAATACAGTTTGCGTTAGAAAAATCCTGACTGCTGCCGATCAAATAACCATCGGAAGGGGTTAACGCGAAAATAAGGTAGGGTGAGTTCAATGAATTGATGCTATCTAGCCCATAAATAGTAGTATTCGTAGGATCTACTGCCAACAAACTACCCGTACCAAACCATCCCAATGAATCGGTGATACCATAAAAAGTTACACCGCTGCGACTGGTAATCTGGCTATTGATATAAGATGAATCAGCATACACTTCTCTAACAGTACCATCCGTATTAAAAATCGAATCCTGGTAAATCCAACTATTTCCCGCTTTTAAAGGCAAAATTGAAGTAGTACTGTTAGAGCCAGCACTGGTTGTTGAAGATGTTTTGGAACAGCCCCAAATGAAAACTAGGACAGGGACAACTAAAAAGAATACTTTTTTCATCGAATGCGCTTTATGAAACTATAGAGTCAAAATTAGTACTCATTGTTAAAAATACTGATGTTAAAAAAATGCCAAACCCTTACCTGTGAAGATTTTCAGGAAATTTTAGTTCTGTTTTAATCCGTTCTTAAGGCTGATTTGAGCCTCAATATCGAAACAACTATTTTAAAGTTGCCGATTGCAATGTTTGTGAATAATCCAGATACATAGTTTTGGAAGATCTGCCCGGTACCTGCGAATATTCTTCAATTCTTACAATACCTATACCCGGAGAAATATACATCACTGTTGTTGAGATGATATTGCCTTCACAATCTTTCAGGGTATCTATGTTTTTATAGCAGGTATATTGTCCAATGGTATAGGTAGTAGCATATCCATATAAGCCATCCACTCCAATACAGGTCGGATTCGAATAATTATTCATCGTACCTATCAAATAGCCATCGGATGTGGAAAGTGAAAACACGATCAATGGGTCTGTCGTGGCATTGATACTATCCAGGCTATAAATAGCCGTATTGGATGGGTCGATGGCTAACAGGCTATTGGTTCCAAACCAACCCAGGGAATCTGTAATACCAAAAAAGTTAACTCCACCGATAGAGGTAGTTACTGTGTTTACATAAGAGGTATCAGTATCTGATTCGCTGATACTGCCATCGGGGTTAAATGTACTATCCATATAAATCCAGCTGTTTCCCGGTTTCAGGGGTAAAATAGCCGTAGCACTTTCAGGGTCAAATATGGGTGTAGAAGATGTTTTGGTACAGCTCCATAGAAGGAACATGGCCAGGGCTATTACCAAAATGTTAGTCTTTTTCATCTTTAACATGGTTGTCTATAATGGATACGTATTGTAGCCTGTTTGTAAAAGACTGAAATGTTAAAGAAATCATAAAGCCGACGTTCGTATAGCTATATATCGCCCAAACTCATTGATTATCAGCAATAATCAAAAATCAGACTCACCTGATTAAAATCATATTTTTCTGAAATGGGTTCTTCTAATTTGCAGGCTGATTAAAATTTTTGTCTATGAGTCAGGTTATAGCCGATACAAATACCACTCCTACCCGCTCCCTAAGGATATGGCGTTTATTGCAAGTGCTGGTTTGGATAGTTGGATTAGTCATATTTCTTGCCCTGATTTTTTATCCGGCCATTGGATTATTGTTGTTTTGGAATGTCCTGATACCGGTTGCGCCTGCATTATTGGTGGTTGCCACGGGTGTTTGGCGAAATATCTGTCCTTTATCCACCACCAATTTATTACCCCGTCATTTAGGTCTATCTCAAAAAAGAAAATTATCGGTTACCACCCAATCAATACTGCAATTAATAGCGATATGCTTATTATATGCCATTGTTCCTTTGCGGCATTTGCTCTTTAATAATAATGGTATGGCCACAGCCATGCTCTTATTTGCATTATCTGCCATTGGATTTACCATGAGTTTTATTTTCGACTGGAAATCTGCCTGGTGTTCTACGCTTTGTCCGGTGCATGCTGTTGAAAAATTATATGGTGGCAACACATTGATAAGTGTACCCAACGCGCATTGTATTGAATGTGTGAATTGTTCTGTTCCCTGTCCAGATTCCACACCAAATTTTCATCCGGCCCTTGTTACTAAAAATGCTTATCAGGCTTTGGGTTCAATATTAATTATAGGAGGTTTGCCCGGATTTATCTGGGGTTGGTTTCATGTTCCTGATCTGAGAACACCAATTCAGCTGACCGATATTTTCGATGTATACCAATTACCAATTGCCGGATTTGCCGTTTCCATACTGGCTTACCTGATATTGCAAAAATATTTTCAAGGTAAAAAAGAGAGACAATTGGTTAGTTTTTTTGCGGCTACTGGTGTATCCTTTTATTATTGGTACAGGATACCCGCTTTATTGGGTTTTGGAAAATTTGCACAAGATGCGGTATTGGTAAATCTTCGGGGAACATTACCGGAATGGAGCATTTTAGCCATGACCATTACAACGACTGTATTTTTTTTCAGTTGGTTTTTATTACGTAAGCCTAATCAGCGGAGTTGGGTAATAAGGCCTCAGTTTGCTGCGAAGGCTTAGTGCATTATTTGATCAGGCATCCAGCATTTTCTTAGCGTATGCAACACATTTCCGGGTTTCCTGAACGGGGTCGGAGCCGGTAGGTATATCATATTCCAATTCAATAGTAGCGGGGAACTTATATTTTTTTTGTTTCAGCAAACCGAGAATTTCTTGTAAGGGTGTATCACCTTCTCCCCACACTTTATTATTACCACTATGCTCTTTGGTTTGGCGGTCTTTAATATGCATACTACTAATGCGATCATGTTTGGCTTCAATCAATGCTAATAAACTTTCTTTTGTGTTGTTGCCTCCGGCAGCAATATAGTGTCCGCAATCAAGGTTCATTGAATTATAAGGGGATTGCGCTAATGCAGTATCCCAGGCTGTATCCGTTGCCTGCAGGTGGGCATGATAACCGATATATATTTTGTGCTTAGCCCCGAGATCGCCGAGGCGTTGGGTTTGTAAGGGATCATTTGGTAATTCAACCGTAACAGATCGCGCACCCAATGCTTTTGCTGCGCGCAAAGCATATTCAACTTCTGCATCGGTATTATTGGCATTGAGGGCATTGGGTTTAAATGCATAAATACTAACTCCCTCCTTATGATACATTTTACGGATCTCTTCAAATTTATCCATTGAAACACCGGCCCTCCAATCAGCCACCTTTTTTTGGTAATCTGCAACCTGCTTTTTCTGTTCGTCCGTAAGTGGTGCCCGCTGTCCGTTTATCCTTGGTGGCGCTTTGAAAGTATTTACGGGTTTGCCGGCAAAATCTTCAACAGAATCACCCATCAACTCAATAGCACTAACACCACTATTCACACAATACTGTAGCAATTGTTCCGGACTTCCCGGCAAACTGCGAAAAGAATACGTTATGGCGCCTATCTGTACACCATGGAATAAAGAATTTGGTTTTTCATCAACACTTAGTAAACTATCTGCCCCAAAAACAGTGCGCCCAACCATGACAAGTCCGACTGAAAGAAATGCGGATTGAAATAAAAAATCGCGACGGGTGTTCTTGCGCTCAGTGGAAGCAATCTTGGACATAGGGCAGGTTTGAGTAGAAGGAATGCTTAAAAATAAAGCAATTATGGTAGAAATAGTCCTAGAAAATAATAGGTGCGAAGTGAGGAGATTCCGGGGGCCCCTCGCAGAGGACTCAGCTCAATACCATTCCCCCCGGTTTGGTATCAATTTTAAAAACAGCAAAATAAAGCATGCTCTTTATTTTACCCTGAATCCTCTGCGCGGAGCGCAATCCGGAATATTTTTCAAGTTTGCAGGCATATCTACCTACCTGCAATTGCTTGAAAATTGGTTTTCCTGAATTTTTTTAATTATTTTGTTATTCTGGTTAACCTATTGTATTGCTTTTTGTTATGACAATATAAATGCTTTCACTTTAACCCTTTTCGGGTTCAAATGAGTATGAATATTTTGCTATGGCTATAACCAACAGCATTTGAATATTCCAGAAAGTAAAAGTATCGGTTTCGGAAAAGCGAGTCAACTGCGAAAAGTCGCAGGTTGCGAATTGATTTGGTACCATTAGCAAAAAAAATCAGACAATGCCAGAAACAGGGAGTTATTCAAAATCTCGTATCACCAATATTCCTGCAGATCTCCAATCTGAGGAGGCCCGTCATTTCAAAAAAACCATACCCCGATTTCCCGAAGAGGCGATTTATATCTATTCTTTTAAAGAAGGAAGGATGTTGTATGCAGATGGCTGGGAGGAGATTTTGGGATATAAAGATGAAGAAATCAGTATGATGACGATTGTTAGCATTACAACACCAGAGTATGCCCCTTTTTCTAATGAATTAAATGATAAAGCTCTGCAATTTATTCTCAATAAAACAGAAGAACTGGAGAAATACAGTTTTACGATTGAGTTAAAAAAAATGCATAAGAACGGAACGCCTGTTCCGTTGATTTCAAAAGTAGGCGTATATAGTTCAGAAAATGGCAGGGTTACTGCTATTATGGGGCATTCTCATATCAATAGAAGTATAAACCTGGGTAAAGTAATGCGCTATGCAGCGTATGGCCCGGACAAGTCCGAGTTTGAAGAAGAATTGAACAAACAATTATTTCAATATTTTGCTATTTCAGAAAAAGAAAAAGAAGCCCTTGGCATGGTGGCAAAAGGGTTTTCTTTCAAAGAAATTGCCGGCTTATTAAATGTTACCCAATCGGCAATTGAAAAAAGGATATTGCCCTTATACAAAAGGTTTAATCTAAAAAGTCTTACTCATTTGATCAGTTTTGCATATGATAATCATATCCTGAGTCAATAAGATTTCATTAGGTTTTACAGGTAGATCTCTGCTATATCATTTTCTGCTACACCAATAGTAAGCAACATCTTGCGCCAACTCTCTTTTTCACTGGAGGAACCCAATACCCAGATCGTTTTCCTGGAAGCGAGTGCTTTTCGATTTTCAGGATTCGTAGCATAGGTGTCGATAAAACTGAGGAAAGCTTCTGCGCTTACCATAGGTGTAGTAATGGGTTTTCCGGGGTTGATATCATCAATGATCAATACAGAAGCATCGCGCCAGGTCCAGGGTGTTGGATCTGAACCAATCTGGCCTGCCGAATAAAAAAAATCACTACTCAATTTCATAGCAGTCGTATATACCGCAGCTTCATGCCGAATAGATAATTCGGTAGCCAGTCCAACACTTAAGCTGGTTTTTCCGCTGTTCTCTGCACCAAATACAAATAAATGCATCTTACTATTTGCAGGGTTCAAAAAATCAGCAACTGTTTTTTTATCTGCATCATCCATCGGAAAATCCCATTGAGCCAACCGCAATTGATACGGGTATTGAGGTATCTGCAAATACATCTTTGTGAGGTACCAATAACAGGATGGATAAAGCAATAAGATGGCGAGACCAACACAAACTATTTCATACGTTTCACCGCCTTTACCAAGAAAGCCCAAAAACATAGCTCCCAGTCCAAAAAAACTAAGATCGGTCAGGGTATCAAAAAGAATATTGCCCCAGGCAGGTTGAAAAGTATAGGGGTTGCTTTTTACATATAGCAGTTTTGATTTGGAATGGCTTTTCAATAAAAGGGGTCCCAGAAAATTATAGGTTTCAAATGCGACCCACCCCCCCCAGATATACCAGGGCGCGTGCGAAATAGAATAGGCGTTAGTATGGCACTGTGAAAGGATGAGATACAAAATAAAGGAGGGAATAAAACCGAGAGAAAAATGTCCGAATTGATTTGCCAGCCAGGTATACGTAAGTGTAACCCCACGATAGGAATCTTTACCAATCAGATCAGCTTTTATTTGTGCAAAAACATCTTTTGCCTTAAGTATTTTTGACATAGGAATGGTTTGAAGGGTAGTAAGATAGAAATTGTTTTATGTATTTACTATAGGCAGTGCATAAGTGGGGAAATATTTTTGTACCTATTTTATTTGATCAATGATTGATTAAATATGCTTTCGTAACTTAATTTATAAACTTGCCAGTATGCAGATCGTAAAAAAAATTATCCCGATTCTTTTGGCCACTGTTTGGATCAGTATTTCTGAATTTGTTAGAAATGAATTTTTGGTAAAGCAACACTGGGTAGCACATTATCAGCAACTGGGTCTCCAATTTCCATCATCAGCAGTTAACGGAGCTGTATGGGGACTCTGGTCGCTTTTGTTCGCAGTGGCGATAGCTATCCTGTCAAAAAAATTTGCTTTCTTCCAAACGGCTTTTCTGGCCTGGTTCGTAGGCTTCGTATTGATGTGGATAACGATTGGAAATTTAGGGGTTCTGCCTTATGGTATATTGGCGTATGCGATTCCCTTGAGTTTGTTGGAGTCTTTTGTGGCTGTTTGGATTATTAAGAAAATGAGTTAATAACAAGGGTTATTGTAAGAAAAAAGTAGAACAGCGTTACCAAGTTTAATTAAAAAGCAATGCCTCTTCTTAAGAGGCATTGCTTTTTAAAATCATATATATCAACTAGTGCTTATTACCTGAACCATTTAACTGATAGCAACCAATATCGGAACCCGGAGGCGTAACTTCTGTTGCCCCATAAATAGGATCAACCGGTATCTGGCTAAGCGGTGTAAAATTAATAAACCCTTTTCCTACACAAGGCGAAGTAGGTTTTAATCTGAAATCCCATCCGGTTGCAAAAGATATATCTGCCAATGTACCAGACGCCTGTGGGAGTGGATAATATACAAACTGAGGGTTGTTCTTTTGAATATTTACGCTCCCGTCATACACAGACCCAACAGTATAAGAAGCGGGCAAATAGCTGGAAGGTGTTGGTATATCGGTTGGTTGTGGTTTGGTAAGAAAATTAACCGGGTAAAACTGGTTAACAGTTGCAGCGCTATCACCATAATTAAAATTATAGCCATAGCTGATATGCGCCGTATCAGCAACAATCAGGGCATTTCCCAGATAGTTGGCAGTACCTACAATACGCAACCCAAACATACAATTCACAAATAGATTATTATAGATAAGTCCTTCAGAGCCTTCTTCATAATTGATAGAACCACCTCTTCCCAAAGAGTTACCAACACGTAAACGTCTGTAACCACCATTCAGGATAGTATTATTATAGGCGTAAATATTCGTTTGTGGGTTTCTGCCTCCGTTATTGGATGGCTTCACTCCATTGGTATTTGGTCCGATAATCAGGTTGTAAGCAACATTACCAACAGTACCCGCTTTAATATTTCCAATTCCTTCACCACCTGTATATCCTCCTTTTTCAGAAGTATTACGCATAATATGAATCATACCTCCCTGAATACGAATGGGATCATCTACTCCGCCATATAACCAGGAATCTTCCAATACGAACATACCTTTTGGATTTACAAACGAAATCATATAAGCCGTGCTGGCATTTTTGATGCCGAATACAGGAGAAGTACCCACTGTACCACCACCAAATTCAATATGTGTCCATTTCAAAATCATAAACTGGGTAGTAGTATCACCCAATAATCCACCCCACCATCCTCTGTAAGCTGGATCAGTCGTTGGGTCCTGTCCAGGTATATCTTTTTTTACCAACAATGTTTTATTGGGTGCAGCTGTAAACCAAACAGGCTTATTCTGTGTGCCAATGGATAATAGATTACCGTGAATAAAGAAATTATAGTTGCCGGTAAAATAGATTTTCGCTCCGGGTTGTGCAGTAACCGTATCTCCTTTATTGATGGTAACATCACCTGTTACCCAATAAATAGAATCGCTTTGCAAGGTTCCTTTAATGGTTCCTGATATATTACCTGGTTTTACTGATTGGCTAACAGAGAATACCGGCGACGAAATAGAAGTTACTTCCTGTTTTGTGCAGGAATAAAATGCCAATTGAACAATCAGCGCGGTAAAAATTATGGATATTTTATTTTTCATATTGTGTGATTGTGTTGCTAGTGATTATAATTTGAATCGTAATCCGGCCATATAGGTTTGGTTAAACACATCTTTCTGTACCAATATTTTTGATGCATCTGTTTGTTCCGGCCTGCCCAATAAAGTATTGGCATGCAGTACATCAACAATAATCGGGTTGTTTAACAGGTTGGTGACTTTGATAAAAGCGGTAAAACGTTTATTGAGTTTTTTCTCAGCAGAGAAATCCAATTGGGTGGTGGCCCTTTGCCAAAAATCCAATCCTAAATAAGGAGATACTACGTTAATTCTTTTTCCGGTATATACCAGGCTTAATTGTCCGTCAAATCCATTCTTTGGATTTTTATATAACAAAGAAAGGTTTCCGATATGATCGGATTGCCCTTGTAAGGGGCGGGTTTGATTGGCATAGGAATAAGAAGGGTGAAGAGTAGCATCCAAACCATATACCTGTTTGGTGGTTGTAATGGCAGAATGCGTATAAGTATAGTTACCGCTCAATCCCCAGTTGCGTATATATTTTGAGAATACCAGTTCAAATCCATAGTTAGTGGCATTGCCCAGGTTTTGTGGTTCATATACATATCCATTATTGGATACCTGTTGAAACGCATATTCAATAGGATTGCTAAGATGTTTATAGAATACGCCCGCAAATAAATGATCTGTTGCTGAAAAATAATTTTCATAACGCAGGTCATAGTTATCTGACTGGGTGTGTTTGATATTGAAGTTGCCACTCTCTGTATAATAATCACCCGTGATATTGGCAGGAATATATTCGAAATAAGAAGGGCGACTAATAGCCGTATAATAAGAAGCCCTCAGGTTCTGGCGGGCATCAATTGCATATTTGATATGTACGCTAGGTAGCAGATCGGTATAGCTGATGGTACCAAATTTACCGGCTGCCTGTGATGATAATTGAGACACATAAGAAAGCTCGGTATGTTCTGAACGGGCACCTGCCAGTATCTGCAGATTTTTCAGGTTCCATTTTCCTTGAATATACCCAGCGCTTACTTTTTCTGTGGCTGAATAATTATTTCCATTGGTAGAATCGCCAATTGCGTTAGATGCGGGAGAAAAACTAAAGACCGTATTGTTAATTGTTGAATAAACCTGCTGGAACCCACCAGGTATAACCGTACTCAGATTGTATTGGGTATAAAAATTACTTCTGTCTTTTGAGCGATACATTCCACCACCGGCCAATTCAAAATTTTTGGTCACATTATAAGTAAGGTTCAGATAACCTGCTTTATCCTCATCGCGGCTATGTGTCCAGATATGTGATACTGGTTTGATAAAATAAGTAGTGCTCGTAATATCTGTTCTTAACAAATCCATCTCCACCCAATCCGGCGTTTTGGAAGTAGCAAGAGAATAGGCAAGTGACCAATCCAATGCGAAATCTTTGGTAAACCTGTCAGTACCGCTCAGGGTTGAATTGTAAACCGTTTTTCTGGTAAACTGTGAGCGGTCCAAATTATGTACTTCACCAGGCCCCGGTAATACAGGAACGGTTAACATAGAACGATGTCCGGCTTCATCCAGTTGCAGGAATAAATTGTACAAAGTGATCTTATGATCTGGGTTAAAAGCATAATCCAGTTTCAGATGGGTGCCCAACCTGGATTGCAGATTAGAATATTTTCGGTATTGTATTACATCGAAATTAGGAGAGTTCGCTGGATCAGGACCGGGAGCCAAAGAGTTATAATAAGTGGTATTACCTCCTCTGTAAATGCTTTGGAAACTACCTGCTAACAGAAAACCCAGTCTTTTATTAAAAATTCGATTGCCGATACTTAACGCGGCAAAAGTATTAGCAGGTAATCCTACATTATGGTAATTTAATTGACTGGTTGAAAAATCAGCTGGTTTGGCAACATAAGAAGTGCCATTGATTTCATTTGGTGCCTTAGATGCAATACCACTGGTACTATACCCAGAGAAAGCACGGTTTAAAAATACCTGGCTCATACCCAATGCAAGATTGGCATTCACTGTAAGCGTGCTGGGCGCATCTTTCATTACGAGGTTCATGGCACCACCAATAGCATCGCCTTCCATTTTGGGTGTAGGTGCTTTTACTATTTCCAGTCTTTCAATCATATCCGCCGGAAATATATCCATTGGAATGGATCTTTGTTTATCATTTGGACTGGGAATTTTTATACCATTTACTGTAGTATAATTGTAGCGTTGATCCATCCCTCTGATGATGGCATACTGACCATCACCACTATTTGTTCTTACAACAGATACGCCGGAAACACGTTGCAATACATTACCCACAGTAATATCCGGAGATACTTCAATAGCTCTGGCAGAAACGATATTGACTACATTATCTGAGAAGTGTTCAGTTTTTCTGGCAAACTCATCGCTTTCTCTGCTTTTTTTACTATTAACCGTAATATTAGCCAGACTGGTATTAATATCTGATAAGTCGGTATTTACCACAGCGATATCGTCGGCAGATTTGAGAATTACTTTATCATTAGTAAACTCTGTATACCCAACAAATTGAATTTTAACGGTATAGCTGCCTTCTGGTAATTTTTTGAAGATATAAGAACCATCAAGACTGGTTTTGCTGGTAAAAGAACCTCCTTTACCGGAAACGGTAACGGTTGCACCAACAAGTGGTTCGCCGGTTTTTTTGTCTGCTATCTTACCTTTAATTGTTCCTGCAAAACTGTATGTAGCAAGACCGATACATAGAAACAGCAATGCTTTTCGGATGAAAAAGCCATTCATAAGCGTTTAATTTTCGGCAATGTTAATGCTTAGTATACCCGCTATGAGTGATTTACATTTTAGTAACAGAATGGTAACTCTGTGGTAATAATAGATTAACTATTTGATAATATAGCAATGAGATTTTGGTAATATTGGATTTGTACATCAAGCCATTACTTTTGTAAACGCTATTTATGAAAGATTGATTAATCTCATTTATAAGATTCAACCCCATCCACAATCTCTCCATAATCAACTAATAATTCTTCGCCTCCTTTAATATCCCGAAGGGTTTCAAAATATTCGCCATCATTAACAGAATGAATATTAGGTGTATTGGAATGGTTTAGGTAATTGGCCATGTCCATTACTTTACAGCCATGATCAGGAATAAAATAATTCTCCTCATCATAGAGATAATAGGTTTCAATATGTTCTTTTGCCTGAGGGGGTAGCTTTTCCACTTCCGCAAAACTGAGTAAAATCCATCCGCCGGTATTTCTTGAAAAAAGGGTTTTACAACCCTTAGGTATATCACAGGCAGCAAACACCCCAATGCCATGAATGCCGGATGGTTTTAGCGTAATGAACATTTCCTTTTGTAACTCTTCTAATAATTCCTGTTTGGTCATTTTGAAATTGTATTAGGCTATTTGTTTGGCTGGAAATATTCCAATCCCTTCTTAATTAGTCTTGTCAAATTCTCTGCCAGTTAATACAGTTGGTAACCGGTCATTTTTAAAAATACCGATTTGCGGGCAAGTCTGGTTTTTCTGATGGGAAAATCATGTGAAAACAATCGCTGAATTTTTTGTTTACTTCTTATACAAGCCGATAAAATTCAAGAATAAAAAGCTAATTTCCTTTTTGAACAGATAAACCCCAATCCTGCATGAGAAAATGGATCCTAGTATTTAGTATTTGTATGCTGCAAATAACAGTGTTTGCTCAAACAGCTAAAAATGTTTCTGCTCCTCCCGGCCTTTCTTCTATCCGCATAGAAGACCTGAAGAAAGATGTTTACGATTTATCGGATGCCCATTTCAGAGGTCGCTCTGCCGGAACGCTGGATGAATTAAAAGCATCGGCATGGCTGGTAGAAAAATACCGTTCTATCGGGTTACTTCCTGCTGGGGAGGATGGTACTTATCTGCAATTCTTCTCTATCTTACGTAATCGGGTGGCTGATATCAGTTCTATCAGTATCAATGATCATAAACTGGCTTTATGGTCCGATATCGCCATCGCTCAAATGGCGCTTAAAAATATAGAAGCACCCATTGTATATCTTGGGAATGCCGTTTCAATGGATACGGCTGCCTTACATATAAAAGGTAAAGTGGTAGCTCTTGAAGCAAATCCAAAAGGCATCAACCAAAATGTATCACTGCCCACCTGGAGATATACCCGAAACATTATGGTAAAGTATGGTAATGCCTTGCTTAGCAAGGGAGCCATTGCAATTATTTTTATTGCTGACGAAGTAGCCGAAAACGGATGGGCAGATGCTGTTGAAAACTTTAAGCGAGGTAGTTATGATATTGAAGGCGGACCGGCCAGCAGGGTTAGTACAATAGTCCCGGTATTATGGGTACATGGGTCAGCTAAAAAAGAACTGGAATCTGGAACAGCAGTTTTAAAAGCGAATATCATTCTTGAAAGGTTTGAATACCCTTCTGTAAATATCATTGGAAAAATTCAGGGCACAGATCCAGTATTATCTTCTGAATACCTGGTTTACAGTGGTCACCAGGATGCACATGGAATCCGAAATCCCCTACATGGCGATAGCATTTATTACGGCGCAGATGATAATGCCAGTGTAGATGCCGCTATTCTGGCTGCTGCCCGGGCATTTAAAAAGAACCCTGGTAAACGTTCTGTGTTGTTTGTAATTCAGGGTGCAGAAGAAAGAGGGCTTTTGGGATCGAGATGGTTTGTGTCGCATCCTACCGTACCACAAAAAAGTATGGTGGCAGTGTTGAATGGAGATATGATCGGCAGAAATAATATTGATAGCGCCGCATTATTAGGGGTACAGCCACCACATAGAAATTCAACTGATCTGGTAACCATGGCGCTGGAAGCTAATAAAGAAGGACCGGCCTTTAAACTGGATACCTTATGGGATAAACCCACTCATCCCGAAGGATGGTATTTTAGAAGTGATCACCTGCCGTATGCAAGAGTAGGTATTCCCGCTTTGATGTATACTACCTTATTGCACCCAGACTATCATACGCCCCTTGATAATGCTGCCAATATTGATTATGCTAAATTGAAAAAAATGGCTGATTGGATGTACCGCACAGGATGGAAAGTAGCCAATGCGCAAAAAAGACCAGCTCTGGATACCGGCTTTAAGCTGGAAAGATAAGTTCTATAATAGCGTGGCGGGAGTGTGGTACGTTGGAAAGAGATAACTTCGCTATCATACTATAAGCCAACTATTGTATTTATGCTGAAATCGTTTTACGGAAAATTGATTGATAAGCCTGCTTATCTGGCTACTATTTTATTGCTGGTTGTAATAGGAGTTACTGCACAATGTATTTTACTGGGTAATCAGGCAGATGCACATGGGATGTATTATGCCTATTATAAAAACTACCTGATTTTTAAACATTCATTCTTTCATTTGGTAAAGAATCAAAATCTCTATCTTCTGTATACTGATTTTGACCTGGATTATTTTAAATACAGTCCCAGTTTCGCAGTCCTGATGGCGCCCATGTCTGTTATGCCCGATTTTCTGGGATTATTATGCTGGAATCTGCTAAATGTTTTTGTATTATTTTTTGGGATTTACCAATTACCCCAGATCTACAATAAACAAAAACTGTTTGTAGTTGCATTTGTATTGATTGAACTAATTACTTCTTTACAAAATAGTCAGAGCAATGGATTGATGGCCGGCCTGATTGTATTGGCATTTGCTATGTGCGAGAAAAAGAAAATAGCCATGGCCACACTTTGCATCGTTTTAAGTGTGTTTATTAAAATTTTCGGCTTAGTCGGGTTTGCATTATTTCTTCTCTATCCCAATAAAATCAAAGCCATATTGTATACGATTGGCTGGACGATTGTGCTGGTATTATTACCATTATTGGTTAATACGCCTGCACAGCTATACCAGCAATACCAAAACTGGCTGGTATTATTGAGAGATGATTATTCTGTTTCACAAGGCATATCTGTAGGAGGCATTTTGTATACCTGGTTTGGGATCAGCGCCAAACAGTTTGTATTTGTGGTTGGAGTAGTATTATTCTGCTTACCACTTTTACGCTTTCGATTATATAAAGAACCCAGATTTCAGCTAAGCCTGTTGGCTTCGATACTTATCTGGATGGTGATTTTTAATCATAAGGCAGAATCACCCACATTTGTGATTGCGGTGGCTGGACTGGCTATCTGGTATATTGCACAACCTGCTACCCTGGTAAATAAAATCCTGATTGTATTTGCATTTTTACTTACAGTTTTATCGGCAACGGATATTTTTCCGGCAGCAATCCGCAAAAATTATGTAATACCCTATGACCTGAAAGCATTGCCCTGTGTGTTCATCTGGTGTAAGCTTATCATCGATATGGTGTTCTATATTCCGGAAACGCCTCAGATAAAAGCAGTATGAGAAAATGATTCAATTCCTCTATTTATTGTAATTTACAAAAGGATCAGACACTGTTTTTATGGATAAGACTTATTGGTTAGCAGAACCGGAAAAGCATGATTTTCCTGCAGCACAGGATTATCTGGAACTACTTTTTCCTGCACCCAAAGCTAAGATGCTTACAGCGGGTTTGCGAAAAGCAACCACTATTCAGAAAAAAGCAAAAGATATTTTACGTGCAAGTAGTTTGCCGCTGCTGCCCCAGGAAAACAGGCATGTAAAAGAAAACCTGAAAAAAGTAAAAAAAGGTTTAAAGCTCTCGCCAATATTATTGGTAAGCGGACAACCCTTGATTATCGCCGATGGATATCATCGCTTATGTACTATCTATTATCTGTCAGAAGATTTAATGATTCCCTGTCGTATAATTAGTGTTGAGGGAAAATAAAAAATATGAATACAATCACCATCATCGGGCTGGTTGCAGCATTCTGCACTACGCTCTCTTTTTTGCCTCAGGCAATCAAAACCATTCGTACGAAAGACACTTCGGGTATTTCGCTTTCCATGTATGGTCTGTTTACATTCGGAACCTTTTTATGGCTACTGTTTGGTGCCCTTAGTAGCAATATACCCGTAACGGCAGCCAATTTTGTTACCTTAATTTTTGCAGCCATCATTCTTTTCTATAAGATCAAATACAAATAGTTCTATCTATGAATGTAAATCCAAAATTAAAGGGGCAGTCTGCCCTGATTACCGGTGCCAATAGTGGTATTGGAAAAGCAGTGGCGATAGCCCTTGCCAATGATGGCGCCAATGTTGTGGTAAATTATGTAACCCACCCCGAAGCAGCACAGGAAGTGGTTGATGAAATAAAAGCCAATGGAGGTATAGCTATAGCGCTAATGGCCGATGTTAGCAATGAAGCGCAGGTACAATCTATGTTCAGGGATATGTTTGCTGCTTTTGGTACGATTGATATATTGGTAAATAATGCTGGCCTGCAAAAAGATTCGCCGTTTCAGGATATGTCGCTTGCCGACTGGCAAACCGTGATCAATATTAATTTAACAGGCCAGTTTCTTTGCGCAAGAGAAGCCGTTAGAGAATTCTTGCGAAGGGGAGTTGTTCCAGAAAGAAGTGTGGCTGCAGGTAAGATCATTTGTATGAGCAGTGTGCATGAAGTAATTCCATGGGGTGGTCACGTAAACTATGCAACTTCTAAAGGAGGTATCATGATGTTGATGAAGAGTATGGCCCAGGAACTGGCACCTAAGAGAATCAGGGTAAACAGTATTGGACCGGGTGCCATTCAAACCCCTATCAACCGCTCTGCATGGGATACTCCGGAAGCATTGAATAGTTTACTTACCCTGATACCCTATAATAGAATCGGACAACCTGAAGATATTGGCAAACTTGCCGCATGGCTGGCAAGTGATGAATCAGATTATATAACAGGAACCACCGTTTTCTGTGATGGAGGTATGACATTGTATCCAGGATTTTCCACCAATGGTTAGCACATAACAAATGAACCCAGAACAACAACGTTTAGATGAGAATGCCGGCAAAGAAGTGCCATTGGAAAAATGGGGACCCTACCTGAGTGAAAGACAATGGGGTACTGTACGAGAAGATTATAGTCCTGGCGGTGATGCCTGGAACTATTTTCCACATGATCATGCCCGCAGTCGCGCTTATCGCTGGGGGGAAGATGGCTTAGCGGGAATTTCTGATTATGAACAACAACTCTGTTTTGCGATCGCATTGTGGAACGGGAATGACCCGATCATCAAAGAAAGATTGTTTGGATTGACTAACCAGGAGGGCAATCATGGGGAGGATGTGAAGGAACTGTATTATTATCTGGATAATACGCCTACCCATTATTATATGCGGCATCTATATAAATATCCGCAGAAAGCATTTCCCTATGAAGACCTTATTGAAGTAAACAGGAACCGAACCAAACAGGATAAAGAATACGAAATATTGGATACTGGTGTATTTAATGATAACCAGTATTTTGATGTACATACAGAGTATGCGAAAATAAACAGCGAGGATATCTGTATACGAATAGAGATCATTAACAGAGGAAATGAGTCTGCGGCAATTACATTATTACCCAGTTTATGGTTTTCAAATAAATGGAGTTTCTCAGCTAATAAACCCAAACCGGTTTTACGATATCTCGAAGCAGGGGTGGTGCATGCCGCGCATGAAAAACTGGGTGATTATTATTTATACTGTAAAGATTCTCCGGAAATCTGGTTTACCGAAAATGAAACCAATACTGAAAAATTATTCAACAGACCCAATGCCTCTGTATTTGTAAAAGATGCGTTTCATAATGCTTTATTGCATAACCAGAACCGACAAGAATTAATAGATGTAAAACAGGGAACCAAATCGGCTGCTCTTTATCAATTTCATTTAGCCGGTGGAGAAAAAAAACAAGTATACCTGCGCTTAACCAATACAGAAACGGTTCAACCATTTGAAAATGGTTTTGAACAAATTTTTGATCAGCGAAAAAAAGAGGCAGATGTTTTTTACTCCTCCATACTGCCTGCTGGTATTAGTGATGACCTGGCTTCTATTCAACGCCAGGCATATGCTGGTTTATTATGGAGTAAACAATATTATCATTACGATGTAGAAGAATGGAGCAGGAGCAGTGATGGAATTGCTGATGTTGCACCGCAAAGATCATTTGGTCGCAACAGTGAATGGAAATACCTGAAAAACCGGGATATTATTCTGATGCCGGATAAATGGGAATATCCCTGGTATGCGGCCTGGGATCTTGCTTTTCATTGTATCGGAATTGCTGCGATTGACCCGGTATTTGCCAAGAACCAATTAATTATACTTACCCGGGAATGGTATATGAATACTGCCGGGCAGATACCTGCCTATGAATGGAACTTTAGTGATGTAAACCCACCTGTTCATGCTTTTGCCGCTTTGCAGGTGTATAGTATTGAAAAGAAAAAAACGGGTATTGGGGACATGCAGTTCCTGAAAAAAATATTCCAGAAACTCATCATCAATTTTACATGGTGGGCCAACCGAAAAGATATCAATGGTAATAATATTTTTGGCGGAGGGTTTTTGGGGCTGGATAATATAGGCGTCTTTAACCGCAATATGTCGTTACCCGACGGAATTGAATTAGAACAAAGTGATGGAACAGCCTGGATGGGGATGTATGCTTTGAATATGATGGATATTGCGCTCGAGATTGCTTTAACAGATAACGCTTTTGAAGATACTGCAACTAAGTTCTATGAGCATTTTGTATTGATTGCCGAAGCACTGAATGAAAAAGGTTTATGGGATACAATCCATTCCTTTTTTTATGATGTATTAAAGATTCCGGGATCTGAGTCTTTTCCTTTGCGTCTTCGCTCTATGGTAGGACTGGTGCCTTTGTTTGCAACATCAATTATTAGAACTGAACACCTGAACGTATTAACCGATTTTAAAAAACGAATTGAATGGCTGAGAAAATATAGAACAGATAGTCACCAGTACCTACCCAGCAGGGAGATTGTTGATCATACCGATATGCTGATGTCATTGGTGAACGAAGAGAGGCTTGAGGCATTGATGAGGCGGATGCTGGATGAAACTGAATTTCTTTCACCCGGCGGTATTCGCGCCCTTTCTAAATATTATCTTGATAATCCCTATACAGTCAATCTGCAGGGGATAGGCTATACAGTTACTTATGATCCGGGAGATTCCAGTTCCGGAATGTTTGGCGGTAACTCAAACTGGCGCGGACCAGTATGGATGCCTATGAATTATTTACTAGTAGAAGCCATCAAAAAATATGGAGATTTTTATGGAGGCCGTATTCAACTGGAATACCCCGTGGGATCGGGTAAAATGATCACATTAACTCAAGCTGCAGAGCTCATCACATTCCGTCTCTTGAATATTTTCAGGAAAGATGCCCAAAATGTAAGACCCGTTCATGGCAGATATAATTGGTTTTACCAACTGCAGGGAAATGAGGACCTCTGTTTATTTTATGAGTATTTTAATGGTGACGATGCCAGCGGCGTTGGGGCAAGTCATCAAACCGGGTGGACAGCCCTGGTAGCACAGATTATTGCAGACAATGATTAAAACAGCGAAAAAGCAGATAAATTGTCTTTTGGATGAGGATATATTGAAGGTTTTTTGAATAACCTTTGTTACTAAGCGGAAAATCTATTTTACCTGATACGAATGCCAAAAAAATCAGATAATTTCACAAACGATTCCCCTCTCCGATTGTAATACTATTAAATCTACTTACATGGCTAACATAACGCTAACCGTTAACGGTAAGGTTCATTCTATCGATGTTGATCCGCAGATGCCATTATTATGGGCTATCAGGGATGTGATTGGATTAAAAGGAACCAAATTTGGATGCGGTATCGCCCAATGCGGTGCCTGCACGGTTCATTTGGAAGGTACGCCTATTCGTTCCTGTAGTTTCCCGGTTGCAGGGGCAGCTGGTAAAAAGATCACAACGATTGAAGGCCTATCTGAAAAAATTGACAGTGCCGTACAACGTGCATGGATAGAACAACAAGTCCCGCAATGTGGCTATTGCCAGTCGGGCCAGATTATGAGTGCCGCGGCATTACTGAAAAGCAAGCCCAATCCCACAGATGCTGATATAGATGCGGCCATGGCGGGTAATATTTGTCGCTGTGGAACCTACCAGCGTGTAAAAAAAGCCATTCACAGGGCTGCAGAATTGGCTAAATAAATTTACATAACCTTCTAATCATACCTGATGAAAACGACTTCTTCTCTCGACCGCAGGAATTTTATCCGGCTTTCCGGTTTAACCGGTGCTGCACTGGCATTGGGTTTTCGTTCATTTGCTTCTGATGAAGTTGCTGAACCGGTTTTGTATAATATGGAAACGGTTAGTGAATCCTTTGGGGTAACCCCATTTGTGATTATCGATAAAACCGGTTTGATCACCATCATGAATCCCAAACCTGAAATGGGCCAGGGAACATTTCAGTCTGTGCCTTCGCTGATCGCAGAAGAACTGGAAGTGGCAATAGACAAAGTAATCATTAAACAAACCGGCGGGGAAGCTGCTTATGGCCAACAGACTGCAGGAGGTAGTTCTTCGGTAAGAACCGGCTATATGCAATTGCGGAAAACCGGTGCAGCCGCCAGAGAAATGCTGATTACTGCAGCCAGTCAGATTTGGCAGGTTCCGGTAACAGAGTGCTATGCAGAGAATGCAATGGTTATTCACAAACCCAGCGGCAAAAAGCTCGGATATGGAGAACTGGTGGAAACCGCTTCCAAACTACCTGTACCTCAATCACCCGTATTAAAGAAAGCAGAAGATTTTAAAATATTGGGTAAATCAGTTGACCGACCCGATATACCGCTTAAAGTATCTGGCAAAGCCATTTTTGGTATAGATGCCGATGTTCCTGGAATGGTTTATGCTTCAGTGGAACGATGCCCTGTTTTTGGAAGTAAACTGGTAAGTTATGATGATAAAGGAGCGCTCGCCGTGAAAGGAGTTCTCCAGGTTATTAAATCTGAGCGGGTGTATGGTAAAAATAAATATGAGGGCATTGCTGTAATTGCAGATAATTACTGGTCGGCCTTACAAGGAAGAAAAGCTTTGAAAATAGTATGGGATTATCAGGGTTTTGATACGTTTAACTCTAAAGCCTATGAGCAGAGTTTGCGTGATCAGTCAAAAGAGGAAGGATTGGTAGCGCATTCTGTTGGTGATTTTGATAAAGCTTACGTTGAAACCGGTCATAAACTGGAAGCATTCTATGAAACACCCATGGTATCACATTCACCCATGGAGCCGATGAACTGTACAGTTCAATGGCATGATGCCAATACGGTGGAAGTATGGGTATCAACACAAGGTCCGGCAATCATCAAGCGCGAGATCTCACAAACACAAGGCATTGCCCCTGAAAATATCAAAGTAAATGTATTATTCAACGGTGGGGGGTTTGGCAGAAGGCTCGCGGGTGATTTTGCCAATGAAGCTGCAGGTATAGCGAAAGTCGTGGGTAAACCGGTAAAAGTAATCTGGACAAGAGAAGATGATACGCAGATGGGACCCTTTAGACCTATGACCTATTCCGCCATGAAAGGCGCACTTTCGCCTGATGGTAAAGTTGTGGCATTTCAACATAAGGTGATCTCTCCTTCCATCGGTGCCACACAAAATGCCAAATATGATAAGACCAAAGTGGATAAAACAATGGTGGAGGGTATCAGTGAGCAGAAATATGAGTTCCCCAATATGAAAAATGCTTTTGTATTGTCAGAAACACATATACCATTAGCTCCCTGGCGTTCTGTTACCAGTTCAACCCTTGCTTTTGCACATGAATGTTTTATTGATGAGTTGGCCATACAAGCAAAGAAAGATCCGCTTGCTTTCAGGCTGGAATTGATGAGCAAGGAATCAGATGCCCGCAAAGTACTTTTGAAAATAAAAGAATTTTCCAAATGGGACCAACCCCTTCCAAAGGGTTGGGGAAGAGGAGTGGCACAATATGAATTTTTTGCCGGGCTGGCAGCACATGTGGTGGAAGTTTCCAGGCAGGCAAATGGATCTGTGAAGGTTGAAAAAGTGTATTGTGTGATAGATCTGGGTACCGTTGTCAATCCGGATAATGTAAAAGCACAGGTAGAAGGCGCTGTGGTTATGGGTATTACAGCTGCAGTGAAAGACGGGATCATTTTTGAAAAAGGTAAATCGGTACAAACCAATTTCCAGAATAATAAAATGCTACGTATCAATGAAATGCCAAAGGTGGAAGTTTTGATATTGGCAGACGGTGGTCCTGTAATTAAAGGCGTAGGCGAACCAGGCTTGCCACCCGTAGCACCTGCACTGGCTAATGCGGTTTTTGCAGCTACCGGGAAAAGGATACGGAGACTTCCGATGGATCTTACCAAACTTATTTAATTTTTTACATTTAGAAGCAATATGATTAAAAAATATGTGTTCGGGGTTTTTGGAATAGTAACCCTGCTTTGTACTTATTCATTCAGCAATCACATATCCTCAAAAAATAAATTACAGGAAACGAATGAGGTATATAGTATGTATTGTCAGAACTGTCACATGGCAGATGGTAAAGGTTTAGAAGCTACCTACCCTTCGCTTATTAAATCCAGTTTTCTGACAGACCCTAAAAAAGCGATTAATATAATTCTGAAAGGACAGAGCGGAGAAATCACTGTTAATGGTGTTAAATTCAATGCCATCATGCCTGCTCAGGATTATCTGACTGATGATCAGATTGCAAGCGTATTGAGTTTTGTCAGGAATAATTTTGGCAATAAGGGTAGCAAGATTACTCCCGCACAGGTAAAAGCACTACGGTAAGTCTCTCAAAATCCGTATTCAACCATGAAAGAAATACTGGATATTATCCGATCTTTTGATAAGGCAGTAATGGAAAGAAAGCAAACAGCACTTTTAACGGTAGTGCATGT
Source organism: uncultured Bacteroidota bacterium (assembly GCA_903926855.1). GTDB lineage: Bacteria > Bacteroidota > Bacteroidia > Chitinophagales > Chitinophagaceae > Sediminibacterium. The sequence continues at coordinate 41,862 of CAIYKV010000045.1, forward strand.
GGAAGGTTCCTCCTATCGCCGCCCGGGTGCTCGTATGCTGGTAACTGAAGATGGTTTATTAACAGGTGCTATCAGTGGGGGTTGTTTGGAGGGAGATGCTTTGCGCAAAGCGCTTCTGGTAATGCAACAGCAAAAAACCATGTTGGTAACGTATGATACCACAGATGAGGATGACGAAAAACTCGGTACCGGATTAGGTTGTAATGGTATTATACAAATATTAATAGAACCGATTAGTCCTGATAATACATTGAATCCTATTTCATTACTCAAAAAACTAGTTGCAGAAAGAAGGGATACATTACTGGTAACGCTTTTTTCACTCCAGGATAAAAAGAAAGAACAACCGGGTACTTGCCTGTTATTGGAAGCCGGTCTTCTTCCTATCAGTTCTTTATCGGATCTGGAGGGTCCTTTATATGCTATATTGAAAAAAGAGGCAGAGCGAGCACTGGCCGAGAAAAAATCATTATTTACAAACTATAGCACATCATCTGGAGAGTTTATTGCTTTTATTGAATATCGTGAACCGCAGGTATCCCTGGTAATCATTGGTGCAGGAAATGATGCCAGGCCGCTTGCTGCCATGGCTGATATTATTGGATGGCAGGTAACCATCATTGATGGAAGGGCTAATTATGCCGGTACAGAAAGATTTCCACAAGCTTGTAGTATTCGTGTAACCAAACCGGAAAATGCACTAAACGGAATGGTTATAGATAGTCAGACTGTTTTTTTACTTATGACACATAATTACGCTTATGATAAAGCCATGCTGGGTCAATTGCTTTTAATGCCGTCAGGATATATTGGTATGTTGGGTCCTTTGAAAAAAAGGGATAGTATGCTGGAAGAGTTACGACAGGAAGGAATACTAGCCGTGAATGCCGAATATAGCAATTTATATTCACCCACCGGATTGGATATTGGTGCTGAAACTGCAGAAGAAATCGCATTATCGATTTTGGCAGAGATAAAAGCTGTGCTGGCAGGCAGAACAGGCAAATCTTTGCGTGACAGAGAAGTAGCCATTCATTCGCGTGAGAATACGCTGATTGAAAACCAACAACTCTATTTCAACGCATAATCCATCATTACGAAAGATATATCTAGACATATCAACCGGAACTGCAGTATCATATTATTGGCAGCGGGATCTTCTTCCCGTCTGGGAATGCCTAAACAACTCTTACCGTATCGCGGAACTACTTTGTTAGTGCATTGCCTGGAACAGGCAGTTCAATCGGAAATAAAAAATATTTTACTGGTATTGGGAGCATATGCAGATGATATTAATAAAGTAATCGAGCACCGGAAAAATCTGTCGGTATTGATAAATAGTGGATGGAAAGAAGGAATGGCTTCTTCTATCCGTTTAGGTCTCAGTAATTTGTTGGAAAAGGATACCCCACCTGAAACAGTACTATTCATGACTTGTGACCAGCCTTTTGTAACGAGTGCACATTTAAACCATCTATATGATGCACATATTAATTCAGGTGTACAAGTAGTAGCCAGCAGGTATGGTAACAGCGCCGGGATACCTGCTTTATTCAGTAAGGAAATTTTTGCTGAATTGCTTTGTCTGGAAGGGGATGCGGGAGCCAAAAAAATTATTCAGAAAGAACCCTCAAGAGTAAGTTATGTAGATTGCGAATCCGGAGAGATCGATATTGATACGCCCCCGGACTGGGAGATATTTATTAAAGGGGCAAATGCTCATTAATTATAATAATGATTGTAGATAATTTTGATCGTGTGCATACCTACTTACGGATATCATTAACGGATAACTGTAATCTGCGTTGCTTTTATTGTATGCCAGAAGAAGAATATGCGTTTACCCCTTCTTCTAAACTGATGCAGTTGGATGAAATTGTAAAACTGGCAAAAATATTTGTGCAGGAAGGCGTTACTAAAATCCGCTTAACTGGTGGAGAGCCGTTAGTAAGAAAGGATGCAGGAAATATTATTGAAGAGCTTTCGAAACTTCCTGTATCGCTTACCCTTACTTCTAATGGAACAACCATTCATCATTACTTTGACCTGCTGAAACGCTCAAGTATACGTTCTGTAAATATCAGCCTTGACACTTTGCAGGCAGAAACATTTCAGCATATTACCCGAAGAGATTCGTTCGCACAGGTTTACCAAAATATTCTTTGGTTGATCGATAATGGATTTGAAGTAAAGATCAACGTGGTAGTGATGAAAGGATTGAATGATGCAGAGATCAATGATTTTATTGACTGGACAAAAGAAACAACTATAGAGGTTCGCTTCATAGAGTTTATGCCTTTTGAAGGGAACCAGTGGACAAGCAATAAAGTATTTACCTGGCAACAGATTCTTGATCGTGTGCAGGAAAAGTATGTGATAGAGAAAGTAATGGACCATCCTAATGATACAGCGAAACATTATTCCGTACCCGGACATAAAGGAAGTTTTGGAGTAATCAGTACGATGAGCGCTCCTTTTTGTGGCGGTTGTAATCGTATGCGTTTAACCGCTGATGGAAAAATGAAGAACTGTCTTTTTTCGCCTCATGAAACAGACTTATTAGGAGCACTTCGCAAAGGGGAAGACCTATTATCCCTGATCAGAAAATGTATCGGGGAAAAAGCAAAAGGATTAGGTGGTCAGATGCCCGAAGATTTTGAGCAATTGCATGCTGAAGAAATGCATAACCGAAGTATGATCACTATTGGTGGATAATAGAAAAACAGCAATATGATATCTGTAAAGGAAGCGAGAGAGCTGATAAAAAAAAATGTACAAACCTTACCAATGGTTAGTATACCATTGTCAGAAGCAGGAACATCTGTTCTGGCAGAAGATGTATTGTCGCAAACAGATATACCTGCTTTTAACCAGTCTTCGATGGATGGATATGCTTTTCATTTCCAGGATTGGACATTAGGAACGGGTCTGGCTATCACCGGTGTATCTGCAGCGGGTGATGCAGAGCAACTATCGGTTTCCGGAGCGAGAGCAGTCAGAATTTTTACCGGTGCTCCTGTTCCACGGGGAACAGATACAGTAGTGATGCAGGAAAAAACAAATGAGGTGAACGGGGTGCTTACGATACTGGATGAACAGTTAGAAAAAGGAGCTAATGTACGATTGCAGGGTACAGATATTAAAAAAGGGCAAACAGCGCTAACTAAAGGAACCCTTTTAACTCCGGCTGCATTGGGCTTTCTGGCAGGATGTGGGATTGATAAATTGAGCATTTATCGGGATCCGGTCATAACTATTATTCTGACAGGTAAAGAATTGCAAGAGCCAGGAATACCCTTACAATTTGGCCAAGTATATGAATCCAATTCTTATGCATTGAAAGCGGGGCTGTCTCAACTGCATATTTTTTCGGTTAAGACTACACTGGCAGATGACAATCTTGCCATTGTAAAAGACAGATTGGAGAAGGCTTTGGAAAATAGCGATCTGGTAATAGTAACAGGGGGTATTAGTGTAGGAGATTATGATTTTGTATTACAAGCCGCAGAGTTATGTGGGGTAGAAAAAGTATTTCACCGGATAAAGCAAAGACCAGGCAAGCCATTGTATTTTGGTAAAAAGAAAGAGAAATATGTGTTCGGTCTTCCTGGAAACCCTGCATCTGTGCTTACTTGTTTTTATCAGTATGTGGTACCTGCCATTGAAATGATGAGAGGGAATGATCCTGAACAGAAAAAAATAATTGCTCCGCTGGCTAAAGCTGTGCAAAAGCCGTCAGCCCTAACCTGCTTTTTAAAAGGGTACTATGATGGAATAAAAGCCATGCCTTTGGATGCACAGGAATCATACCGGCTAAGCTCTTTTGCCTTAGCCAATTGCCTGATACAAGTAGATGAGGGGAGAAGCAATTATGACAAGGGTGAAATTGTATCATTATATATGATCACTCAATAATCAATCATATGGATAGCACTATAATACTTTTTTATGGATTATTATTTCTGGTCGCATTTTTATATGCTTCCGTTGGACATGGCGGCGCGAGTGGATACCTGGCATTAATGGCTATTTATGGTGTAGCTCCTGAAGTAATGAAGCCAACCGCCTTATTGCTGAATCTGTTTGTATCTCTTACTTCCTTTATTCAGTTTTATCGGGGCAATCATTTTAATCGAAAACTATTTATACCCCTTGCACTGGCTTCGGTACCGATGGCATTTATAGGTGGAATGTTAGTGATACAAAGTGCTATCTATAAAAAAATACTAGGCATATTTTTAATCATACCCATCGTAAGATTTCTATTTTTTAAAAATGTTCCTGCTACTGAATTGAAACCGGCAAATACAAGTGTTGCCGTTGTAGCGGGAGGTGGGGTTGGTTTTTTATCAGGATTGATTGGTATAGGCGGAGGTATTTTACTGTCTCCTATTTTATTGATGCTGAAATGGACAGATCAAAAACAAACAGCAGCCATTAGCGCTTTATTTATTTTCGTGAATTCCGTTTCAGGCTTAGCAGGCCAGCTTACCAAAGGCATTCATTTTACCCCTCAGATGTTATGGTATGTAATAATTGCTTTTTGCGGCGGACTTTGCGGAGCGTATTTTGGGGCCTTGAAGTTTAAACAGGAATTTTTAAAAACTATTCTTGCAGTAGTATTAATGTTAGCAGCATACAAACTTTTATTTACAAAAGCATGATCGAATACGAAACTATATGAATGTAGACATCCTTCTTTTTGGGCAATTGGCAGAAATTATTGGCACCAAATCGATTCGTTTGACAGAAATTACTGGAACAAAACAATTGGCTGATCAGTTGCATAAAACCTATCCGGCATTATCCCGTCATTTATACCGTATAGCCATCAATCATATATTGGTATCTGGGGATATAGATTTTGAAGAAGATTGCACAGTTGCTTTATTACCACCTTTTTCAGGCGGATAAATATGACAGAGAAAGATATATATAACCGATACCAGCGCCAGATTATATTACCGGGTTTTGGCGAAGCCGCGCAGCATAGACTGGGGCAGGCGAAAGTATTGGTGATAGGAGCCGGAGGGCTGGGCTGCTCATCATTAGCTTATCTTACGGCTGCAGGTGTGGGAACCATTGGGATTGTAGATGATGACAGGATAACCTTATCTAACTTGCACAGACAGGTATTATATGGAATGGAAGATATTGGCAGTTTAAAGGCTACAACTGCCTGCCGTATTTTACAGGAAAAAAATCCGGGTATTCAAATTCTTGCTTTTGCAGAAAGAATGACCACCCAAAATGCACTTGAGATTATTGGCCGATTTGATGTGATAATTGATGGTTCAGACAATTTTGCTACACGATATATGGTAAATGATGCATGCGTTTTGTTAGGTAAGCCATTAGTATATGGGGCAGTATCCCAGTTTGAGGGGCAGGTAGGCATATTTAATTTAGCAAATACTGATGGGAGGGCAAGGGTAAATTATCGCGACTTATTTCCCGAATTACAGAGTGATACTTCTATAAAAAATTGCTCGGAAGCAGGCGTATTAGGTGTTTTACCGGGAATTATAGGAACAATGCAGGCAAATGAAGCAATTAAACTGATAACAGGTATTGGCGAGTCACTGGCAAATCGGTTATTGCATTATGATGCATTGAGGAGTAGTATATATGAAATCACAATAATGCCCGGAAAAAGTTCGCAGCTTTTTCTACCGAAAGATGCGGAAGCATTCAGACAAACACCATACAATGTGGTTTGTGATCGTATTGAACAGGATTTAGAAATTGAACAAGCTACTTTTAAGCAACTGTTATCAAATGAAGGTGTAACAATAATTGATATTCGCGAAGTGGGAGAGATCCCATTATTAGATTCGATTGCTCATATAGCAGCACCATTATCTCAATGGACGAACAAAATCCCTGCTTTTCCCGGCGATTCCTGGATATGCGTATGCCAGACAGGAAAAAGGAGTGCTACAGCTGCAAAATTATTATTTGATACATTTGGTGCAACTAAAAAAATATACAGTTTGAAAGGAGGTTTGTTGAAATGGATAGAAAAATAAAGAACCTATTTATACAAGGAGCTATTGCAAGTTCTTTTATTGCAGATAGTATACAAAAACATAGTAGCCAGACTGCGATTGGTGGTCATAGTATTTTTCTGGGTCAGGTAAGGGCAGATGAACTAGATGGCAAAATAGTAACGGCAATAGAATATACCGCGTATGAAGCAATGGCTTTAGAAGCCATGCATACTATTCGGGAAGATATTTTTGCAAAATATCAACTTACCTGTATGCATATATATCACAGTTTGGGTTATGTAGCAGCTGGCCAGATCTGTTTATTTGTATTCACTTCTGCTGCTCACCGAAAACCGGCTATAGCTGCTTGCGAAGAAGTGGTTGAGCGGATAAAGGCAGAATTGCCCATATGGGGAAAGGAATTATTTGATGACCATACACACCAATGGAAGGAGAACTTACCAGCATGATCAATATCACACATAAATCAAACACACTCCGTAAAGCCATCGCTTCTGCTATTGTAAGAGTATCCAGGCAAGACACAATAGATGCGATTATAAATAAGCACGTTCCTAAAGGAGATATTTTTGAGTTTTCACGAGCTGCTGGTTTATTGGCAGTAAAGAAAACAAGCGATATGATACCGGATTGTCATCCTTTGCCTGTAGAGTATACCGGAATTACACATTCAATTGATGCATTAGATATCATCATCAAAGTAGAAGTGCATACCATTTATAAAACCGGCGTGGAAGTGGAAGCTATGCATGGCGCTTCAGTAACAGCCTTGACTATTTATGACATGCTGAAACCGATAGATCCGAAAATAGAGATTGTTCAGATAAAATTGGATAAGAAGACAGGCGGCAAAACCGACAGATCCAAATTACTGCAGCAGACCCTCAATTGTGCAGTGGTTGTTTGTTCCGATAGTGTTTTTGCAGGAAAAGGGGAAGATCTTTCGGGAAAAAAAATCATAGAGAAACTGGAGCAGTATCATTTACCTGTTGGGTATTATGGGATATTGCCGGACGAGTTGATAGAAATTCAGACAAAGTTGACAGAAATAACAAAAGAAGGATATCAATTAATTCTTTTTACAGGCGGAACGGGTCTTTCGGAAAGAGATGTAACACCAGAAGCCATTTCGCCTTTGTTAGATAGAGAAATACCCGGCATAATGGAAACAGCCAGAAGATACGGTCAGGAACGTATGCCTTATGCCATGCTTTCTCGGGGGGTGGCTGGATTTATTGGCAGCTCACTTGTGATTACACTCCCGGGATCTGTTAAAGGGGTGGAAGAAACCATGGATGCTTTGTTTCCATATGTATTGCATGTATTTGCAGTGGCCAATAACTTTCGGCATGATTAGGTCTGATATGTTAGCCACTCATTGTTTAGACATTGTAATTTTGTATTACAAGCTATAGTAACCTCCGAACTTTTCTCTTACAAATAACTATTCGCAAATCTACTTTTTTGCAGGTTTTATCATTTTGTTTATCAGAAACATCTCTGTTTCTCTGAAAGTCAGGATAGATCGCTTTTAAACTCATAAATCTGCCCATCGTTTAATAGCGCTTTTTTTACCTCCATTCAAAATAAGTGAAAATTAGTAACATCTGTAAATGCTGTAATTGATTTTTGGAGTAATATAACAATCCCCAGCAGATATAAACTGATATTACCTAACTGATTGATTTTACTCATAATTAGTACTATTTAGGTCATATGACAACGGGTATGATTTTTAGCTGCTTGAATCTGTTCTTGATGCAAATCATCAGTATTAATGATGATCGTCATATCCTGAACTCATTCCAATACTAAACTTTGCATTCAGAAACACAGAATCAAACCGAACATTAAATATTTATCTATGAAAGCGTATTCATTTTTATTCCTGCTTGTTTTTATTGCTCTCTTTTTTATGTATTGTACTAAAAACGACCAGGTAGTAGGCGGAAGTTCTTCCAGTTCTACGCAGTTGGTAGCTTATAAAACAGCCACCGCACCCACAATAGACGGAACTATTGATGCCATTTGGAACAATGCCACCAAATTACAGGTTACACCCGTTGTTCCTAATCCTGGAAACGGAACATTTGCAGGTTATATTGGCCTTAATTATAATGTGACCCTTCGTTCTATGTATGATGCCAGTAATATTTACTTTCTGGCTGAGTGGAACGATCCTGACCAGAGTTTGCTGAACACGCCGGTAACCTATAACCCAACTACCAAATTATGGGCAAGACAATCCAGCGGATATACTTTTGATGTAAACGGGGTAGTTACTTCTATTCCTTTTAACGAAGATAAATTCGGATTTCAGTTCAATATCAACAATTCAGTAGCCAATTTTGCTTCTCAAAGCTGTTATGCTACTTGTCACCTGAACCCTACTACGGATTCTATCAATAACCATGTAAGTCCTGCGGTGCTGGTTACCATCCCGGCAAAAGCAGGTGGTAATCACTTTACTAATTCCAGCAACGAGAAAGCGGATCTTTGGCATATTCACCTGATGCAGGATCAATTATATGGCTTTGCAGATGATGATTATATAGATTATGCAGGCGGACAATTAAACGCCAATGGGCGTCACTCAGATGGTGCCGTAGTTACTTCAACCACTGCCGGTGTGCCTACATATTCAGCAGTACCTGGATCTGTTACCAATACACAAACCTTAAAAATTACAGGAACTTCTACTTCAGTTACCGTTCCTGCCTGGGTAGTAAAAGGACAAACCAATGGATATGCGCTGATGACCACAAATACAGTTGCTGGTGCAGCAGTAGCAACGCTTACAGGAGTTACAGCAGCAGATGGAAAAACGGCCGCTTTACTGGTAACTGCCGTAGATGCAAACGGAGTACTTACCTTATCTGACGGATCAACGATTGATCCAACAGTTGGAGCTGGTTACCAAACAACATTTGATGCTACTGGAAATATTATTGGTGTGGGTGTAAATGCCATTCCTGGTATCATTCTACAACAATACCAGGGCGGTCGTGGTGATATTACATTCAAAGCTGTTTATACAGGCAAAGGATGGGTATTGGAGTTGAAAAGAGCTTTAAAAACCAGTGATGTTGCCTTACTACAGGATGTGGATTTTTCACCTTTAACAGATATCAATTTTGGTATTGCCGTATTTAATAAAGCAAATACAGCACATGCAATCCAACCTGGTCTGACATTACATTTCCAGAAATAGACATTTGGCTTGTTCTTTTCGTTACCTAAAATCAAGATCATGTCAAAGAAAAATCTAATCATATTTCTGCTCATTGTTACAACAGCTGTTGTAACAATAACAGGGTGCACTAAAACAACCACCATTTTGCTGGATAATTCAACTGCGGTAACTACTACCGTTAGTTTCAGCAAAGATTTGACTCCTTTGTTAACTACAAATTGTGCAAAGAGTGGATGTCATAATGGTAGTATTAGTCCAAACCTTACAGATGCCAACGCATACAATTCACTCATTAACGGAAGTT
>CAIYKV010000046.1 GCA_903926855.1 uncultured Bacteroidota bacterium
ATTTAGGTGGTCAGTTTGCTCCGGATCGGGGTGGTCAATGACTCGTCCTGAAAAAACCTTACATGGTTAATAGATAATCCTGGTATTTACTTTACACTCAAATTTATATTTTAATTGGTTTGGTTGGTGAGGTCTTTGGATAATTCTTCCATCGCTTCTGGATCTGGCCTGTATTTTCATAAGCAGCATCTGGTGTCAGATAGTTTAAGCTTGCATGAGGACGCTGTTGATTATACGTAGTTACAATTCTGTCAATGGCTTTCCTGGCTTCGTTATGACCTTGGAAGCATCTCCTTGGTATAAACTCTGACTTGATAATTCCATTCATTCTTTCTGCCAATGCATTTTCGTATGGACTACCGTTTTGCGTCATACTGATTTCGATATTATGACTCATCAGGATGTCTACATAGTTACCGGAACAGTATTGAACTCCTCTATCTGAGTGATGTATCAATGTTCTTTTCGGGAATACGCGATTCAATAAAGCCATGTTCAGCGCTTCAATGCAGCCGGCACTTTCCAGAGTAGGATGCAGGCAATAGCCAACAATTTTTCTGGAGTAAGCATCTGTTATCAGCGATAAATAGCTGTAACCTTCGGCCGTTTTGATATATGTGATATCAGATACCCATATCTGTTCCGATTCGCACACTATCAATCCTTCGACAAGGTTGGGATACTTTTTCAGCCAATGGAACGAATCAGTTGTAATAATGCTACGCTTCCTGCGGCGTATCAATAATCCATGAAAACGCAACAGATTAAACAACTGATCCCGCCCCATTTTAATACCATGATCCTTTAACATCGGCTCAATCTTAAACAGGGTCTTGCGCGTCCCTATCATTGGCATTGATGATCTCAGATCTTGCACCAGTCGCAACACAATCATGTGCGCAATACTGGTTTTCTTTTCGTAGTTGTATGCTTCGTAGTAAGCCTGACGGGTTACACCAAACAGTCCGCAAAGTTTCTCCAGGCTCAAAAATGGATAAGCTTGCTTTATTTTTTTGACTGTTTGGTACCAGGCTTTTTTTTGATCTTGATTTGAAGATCTTCCTCTGTTACTTTAATCATCGTTTCCAAGCCAAGAATCCGCAGGTTTGCATAATCAAGTGCTTTCTGCAATTGCTTGATCTGATGTTTGTATTCAAGGGCTTTTTTGTCCTCTTCCTTACTGGATGACACAGTTGTGTAGTTTTTGTCAGTCAAACTTCCGACACTTAATCGAGTCATCCAAAGTTTTAAAGTGTTCCGGTTAAGGCCATGCTTTTTACAAGCTGCCCAGATGGAGATTGATCCGGAACGGATATCACCAATAATTAACTCCATTTCCTCCTTACTTCGCCGCACATAAGGAGTTCTGCTAAGGAGGCTTCGTTTACTTTTTTGCTTTTCTTTCATCCTGATTGGATTGCTGTAAAGCTATTTCAGGACTAGACACAACTTAGACCGGATTGGGGTGGTCACATTGAGCGGATTTTCCAGCATAACAAATAGACAGGCAAAAAAAAAGAAAGGAGATACTCAAAATAGCTTTCATAGAAGCGTGTTTCATATAACGTTGTTTAAAAGGGCAATTAAAACTACTTATTCTTTTAAACCATATTGCTTATACACATGACTGATTGAAAATATATTGAAGCATAAGGTCACTAATGTGAGAAATCTACTTACTCAAATCAGCGCTACTGATTTCAAATTCTCCTTCATATCGGTTTATATATGTCCCCATGAATACACTAATACCCTTCTTTTAAAATTGATTATCTACTAATTATAAATATATAATTGTTACATACATTACGAATACAATTTGGGTCAGGCAGAAATGGCAATACGGAATATAGTTGATTTTAGTCCATTCGTAAAAGACCACTGATTGGCTTTTGTATCGGCAGGTGATAACATGGCAGATATCATTATCTTTAGCCAAATACCTGTTTATGAAAAAGTATTTTTACCTCACACTTATTCTGGCCCTGTCAGCCGCCTGGGATAATTCAGGTTCCCCTAAAAAGAGATTCGTAGATGTACCTGGCTTAGATGCTTCTATAAAACCCGGTGATAATTTCTTCCGTTATGTAAATGGACGCTGGTATGATACCGCGAAGATCGCTGCCGATCAGGCAGGTATAGGCTCTTATTCGTTTCTGAATATCCCTCAAAAAGAATTGCTGCAACATATATTGGACAGTATTTCAAAAAGAACCCATACACCTGGAAGTATTGACCAAAAAGTGGGCGACTTCTATGCTTCCGGAATGGACACAGCAACCATTAACAAGCGTGGTTATGAACCCATTCAAACCATATTAAAACGTATTGATGCAATCAGCGATTTGCCATCCTTGCTCAAATTTGTGGCTGTTGAACTGAAGGCAGGTAACCACTCTATCATTGGTTTCGGTATTTCGCCCGACGATAAAAACAGCAATATCAATATTGCCCATGCTTACCAAACAGGTATTGGTTTGCCAGACCGTGATTATTATTTTAAAACAGACCCGTCTACCCTACACATTCAGGAGGCGTATAAAAAATATCTTATCCAGTTGTTTACATTAACAGGCAATGATCGAGCGACGGCAGAAAAAAACGCATCGCTTGTTTATGATCTTGAAAAACAAATTGCCGCATCACATAAAACCAATATTGAACTGAGAGATGTGAAAGCTAACTATAATAAAATAGCTATTACATCCCTTACTCAAACAGAACCCAATCTGGGTTGGTCAACCCTGCTTGTAAACCTCGATGCAAAGACCGATACCATCGACATCGGTCAGCCCGCCTATTACGGGAAGTTAAATGATTTGTTAGGATCCATTTCCATACATGACTGGAAAATCTATTTGAAAGCGGGCACTTTGAAAACCTATGCTGAAGCGCTGAGCAAGCGATTCACAGATGCATCTTTTGAGTTTTCAAAGGTACTATCCGGACAAACTGTACAGAAATCACGCAGACAGATCATGACACAAAATGTGGATGTTTTTCTGGGTCAGGCTTTAGGGCAACTGTATGTAAAAAGATATTTTAATGAAGATGCAAAAAAACGTGTGCTGGCATTGGTAAATAACCTGCAAAAATCATTTGAAAACAGGATCAATCATCTCGATTGGATGAGCGACAGCACCAAACAAAAAGCAAAAGAAAAATTATATGCCATTACAAAAAAAATAGGCTATCCTGATAAATGGCGGAATTATGATCAGGTACAGATTGAAAGATCCAAGTACTTTGAGAACTTACTGGCATTGGGTAAGAACCAATACCTCTTTCAACTGGCAAGACTGAATAAGCCCGTTGATAGATCAGAATGGGGTACAACACCTTCTACCGTTACTGCATACTATAATCCTTCCTTTAATGAAATTGTTTTTCCGGCAGGTATTTTGCAATTCCCTTATTTTGATTTTTCGGCAGATGATGCCATTAACTATGGAGGTATTGGTATGGTAATCGGCCATGAAATGACACATGCATTTGATGACCAGGGTGCGCAATTTGACAAAGAGGGTAACGTAAAAAACTGGTGGACAAAAGAAGACTACGAAAAGTTCAAGGCTAAAACAAAAATGGTTGTTGACCTGTATAGTTCATTCACGGTGTTAGACAGTGTTCATGTTAAAGGCGCACTTACCCTGGGTGAAAACACGGCAGATAATGGGGGGATTGCTATTGCCTATGACGCATTTAAAATGACAAAGCAGGGACAGGATACCTCGAGAATTGATGGTTTTACACCGGATCAAAGATTCTTTTTATCGATTGGCAGAATCTGGAGAGTGAAAACAAGGGATGCATTTATGCTTACCTATGTGAACACGAATCCGCATTCACCGGCCACCTGGCGTGTAAATGGTCCCTTGATGAGTTTCGCCCCATTTTATAAAGCATTTCATGTACAACCAGGCGATAAAAATTATTTACCAGAAGACAAGAGAATAAAAATTTGGTAGTAGTATTCGTTGGCTATTCATTTCTCCCAATAGTAATGGAACTACTAATAGATTGTTTGAAGAGGTATCCTTCCTGATAAATAAAAATGAAAGCCACTTTTACTAAGTGGCTTTCATTTTTATTTATTGTGATTTTAAGAAAGGCTGGATTGAGCGGTTTTCCAGCAGTACTAAATGCTATTTTCGGACATACCGCTTTTGATTTATTTCATTGGCTGATATATTTATCCCGTTCTAGCTTCCTTTTTTTACCCCTACTCTTTCTCTTTTCAACTCATTGATTGCTACTTTAGGAACCAATACTTTATTTACCTTTTCGCCAATGATTTCCTTTGGAACTACAAAGCTGGCAGAAGCATAGACTTCCTGGGCATTACCAAACTTTACAGTGTATTCACCGGCTTCTGTTACCCAGCTACTGGTTGCAGAATTAAATGATGCCAGATCAGATGGAGTTAATGCAAATTTTAGTTCTTGTGATTCACCTGGCTGTAAAATTTTTGTTTTTGCAAAAGCCTTCAACTCTATCGAAGGTTTATCTAATTTTACACCAGGAGCGCTTACATACAATTCTGCAACTTCTTTGCCTGCAACTTTTCCGGTATTGGTAATCGTAACTGTAACTTCAATTTGATTAATCAAACTAGACGCACTTAATTTAATATTATCTGTTTTGAATGTAGTATAAGATAAACCATAGCCAAAAGGATAGGCAGTGGAAACTTTAAAAGTATTATAATAACGATAGCCAACATATACGCCTTCTTCATACGTAACTTCTGCATCCACCATCTTTTGTCCAAATAAACCCGGCTTCTCAGATCCTGGAATCTCATGACCCGGGAAATTTTTTGCGGTTATTTCATCATCGTATTTTGCGGGGAATGTACTTGCTAATTTACCGGAAGGGTTTACTTTACCTGAAACAACATCTGCCATTGCATTGCCCCCTTCTAATCCAGGTTGCCAAGCAAGTAAAATCGCATCAACATCATCTCTCCATTGCAATACATCTACAACACCTCCAATATTTAAGGTTACCAATACTTTTTTATTTTTTGCATGAAATGCGGCAGATACTGCTTTAATTAAATCAATTTCTTTTTGTGTTAGATAATAATCATCTTTTACTTTTCTATCGTTACCCTCTCCGGCGTTTCTGCCAATGGCAATAATGGCCACACTCGATTCATTCGCTGCATTCAAAATTTGATCATTTGTGATACTCATCTCTGGAATTGGTACATTAGGGCTCATTAGTTCTTCCATCAAACTCCTCTTTGGCTTTTTTGCATTCTCAATAGCCATATAGCTAGAATACGTCCTGTATAAATCCGTATTTAATATATAACCTGCCCGGAATAAGCCATCTGCAAAGGGAACCACATACATTTTATTGACATCCCCACTTCCCGTGCCGCCGGCAATGAGGTCTATTTGATTATTGCCAAACAAGGCAATAGAACTGCCTAATTGCACGGGTAATGCATTTGCTTGATTCTTTAATAATACCATGCTTTCTGCAGCCGCATTCCTTGAAATTTGTGCATTTTCTTTTAAAGGAGGGTTATCACTGATTTTATATCCTTTAAAAGTCGGGCTTTGCAGAATTACATTTAATATTTCCGTCACATTTTGATCCAGAACGGATTCAGGTAATTTTCCGGATTTAACTGCCTCTATAATAGCAGCTTTTTGACCAGGGTTACCGGGCATCAACAAATTATTTCCAGCTCTTTCCTGTTCAACAGCATCTTTCCCGCCAAACCAATCAGTCATTACAAACCCTGTAAAGCCCCATTCTTTTCTTAATATAGTAGTTAGCAATTCAAAATTCTCCGAGGTAAAAGGGCCATTTACTAAATTATAAGAACTCATAATCGTCCAGGGATTGGATTCCTTAACTGCAATCTGCCATCCCTTTAAATAGATTTCCCTGATGGCGCGTTCACTAATAATTGCATTTACTGAGTTACGATTCGTTTCTCCATTATTGGCAAAAAAATGTTTCGCAGAAACCCCCACCCCATTGCTTTGAATACCATTAATCATGGCAGCAGCAATCTTCCCGGTAATAATGGGATCTTCTGAATAATATTCAAAATTTCTACCTCCTAATGGATTACGATGGATATTCATGCCTGGTCCGAGTATTACATCAATTCCATATTCTTTCGCTTCAGCACCATAGGCGGCACCTATTTTTCTTATTAATGAAGTATCCCAGCTGGATGCCAATAAAGATCCAATAGGCCATGCTGTTGCATAATAGATTCTACTCTTACCCGCGTTAAATGCATGTATGCCCGCTGGGCCATCACATACTACCAATGAAGGAATCCCTAATCGTGGGATTGCCAAAGTGCTACCGGCAGCCCCGGTTACTCTTTTTTGGGCTTCGGATGGAATAGCAGGCGCCCCAGGCATAGGCATACCT
The DNA here is from genome assembly GCA_903926855.1 of uncultured Bacteroidota bacterium. Taxonomy (GTDB): domain Bacteria; phylum Bacteroidota; class Bacteroidia; order Chitinophagales; family Chitinophagaceae; genus Sediminibacterium. The sequence goes on from CAIYKV010000046.1 coordinate 6,406, forward strand.
GGAACATACATTCCCTGACCAACCAATAACCCTGCTTTTTCATCAAGGGTCATGGCTTTCACTACATCGTTAATTGGATTTTTACCTAATTGAGGTACCAATTGTTGCGCAAATGTTGACGTGGCGCTTATTGCCCATGCGACAATCAGGCAACACATTTGTTTTACATTGAATTTCATGGCAAGCAGTGTTAGGATTAAAATTTGAAAACTTCAACCTGAATAACTACTTAGGGATTCGGTCCATTTTTAAACTTACAGCAACAAATAAAGATGGATTTGAATAGGGTTATCTGGTTTACTATTTACCAATAAAAGTACGAAAAATGCATCATTAGCCAATCCTTTAACCATCAAATTGCGTATTTAAGCACCGGTGATTAGGAATCTAACAAAATAGTCAGGGCCTGTACAAAAACTAGTCTCCATTGATTACGCAACCTGTTAGTTTTCAAGATAGTTCAATCTAATTGATCAGCTATTTGTTGGTAATTAAGAATTATTCTTCTGCTTACTTGAAGATAGTTTACGCCAACATTTTATATTACTTCATTTAAGACACTAGTATACATTTACCACCTGTATATTTTTTTAGCTAGCTCTCCAGAAAAGACAATAGCAACTATATTAGCTGGATCTAAATATTTGAAGTCATCAAATTCTAATACTTAAAATGTTCTGGCAACCTCGTTCCAAATTGCGCCATCAAACTGAAATGATATATTATTGTTTTGGGGTACCGAAACACTTGTCCCATTTAATAAATTAATATCATTTCCCTGGGTAATTAAAAAGTTATTAGTGCTCTTCAACTGTATTGTTCTCCCTTTCCAACTAGGAACAATACTTTTAACGTTACCTGCAGCCAGATAATAGGCAGTTCTTATATTAAAAGTGTTCAACTCACTATATGTTCCATAATCATCAGGGGCAGTATTATATGTGGTATCAGAAGTATATGTGTTAGATGAAACATTCAATTTAAATTCACTAATGAGTGGGTAAGCAGTTGGAAAATAAGTTTTAGAAACAGTATTATTCGTAACTAATATTCTTTTATCATAAGCTGTATTACCAGATTGCAATATTCCATCTCCTAAGTCATTCTGCGATATTGCAAGGTTATCACAACTACCATTAAATCTTACTGAAAATGCCGGTCCACATTTACGAATTGTATTATGATCAATCGACGAATTAACCAGATTTTTTACTGAAATTCCACCTCGTCCTCCGCCTGCCAATGCCGGGCTTGTAATCGTATTATTTGAAATAGTGACATTTGAACTAATTATGGATTGATCTGCATAATTATTTGCATTAATCCCATCCTGTTGAATATTGGTTATCTGATTATTTGAAACTATCGTTCTGTCACCAATATAAATAATACCAAAGCCAGAATTGGAAATAGCATTATTATTTATTGACATATCAGTTGTATAAAACTCCTCATTGCCAACAGAAACTACATCATGAAGTGTGATGCCTCCTAAACAGTTGGAAATCGTATTATGTTGTATTATTCCCAATTTAGCATAGGCTATATTAATTCCAAAACTATTGTCTTTGTGGAGTATTATATTGCTATCGATAAGAAAATTATATGGGATATTTTGCTCATTATACCCATATATGGTAATTCCCTCAGATGTTCCTTTCGAAATAATATTACAGTTGAATTTGGTTTGTCATATGTAGATGAAAATATTCAATCCAATGTTTTTGCTCTAAGAACAAATAGCAAAACTGTTAGGGATATCAGTACCTATGTTACCCGTTTTGGCGGATGGTATGAAGTGTATACGCTGATTGGGTTAGGTAGCTATGGGTATATTTTCAAAAAAACAAAGATGGTAACAACCACTTTTCTTGCAACACAAGCCTATGTTACCGGGGAAGCGGTTCAGGGTCTTACTAAGCTGCTTACAGGTAGGCAAAGGCCAGACTATTATATTACGCCTATTTCAAAACCCGACCCACGGTTTCATGGGCCTTTTTCGGGAAGTAAAGATTTTAGCGGGAATAGTTTGAATAGCTCATTTCCATCAGGTCATACAACTGTTGCTTTCGCAGCGGCCACAGTATTTGCTATGGAATATAAAGATAAGCCTCTGATTCCAATTCTTTCTTATACGGCAGCTACCTTGATTGGCATTAGCCGTATAACTGAAAACAGACATTGGTTTAGTGATGTGGTTGCCGGAGCAGTTTTAGGGTATTTAACAGGTAGGCAGGTAGTAAACAATTATCACCGATATGCTAAGCTAAAAGCACCTATGCAAAAAAAGAATAGTATAGTATTTAATTTAGATTATCGGTTTGGAACTGCTATCCCCGGCTTTATTTACCATTTCTGAC
>CAIYKV010000047.1 GCA_903926855.1 uncultured Bacteroidota bacterium
CGATCTTCCTTTGTTTGATGTTCTCTTTCTTTAATGTAATGTATATGACATGGGGGGGTAGTCAAGTTACTAGACTGGGGGGTAGTCAAGTTACTTGACCCGTTAGGAATTTCTTTAATATTTAATCCATAGTAAGTATATATCTCGCCAGGTTCACCACAAATCTCCTTTGTGATCAATTCTTTTTCTAAAAGTGAAGAAGTGCCATTAATGACCCCTTGTCTTGATAAACCCGTTAGATTTTCCAATTCCTGTAAGCTTATGGTATCTAATTGTTTATGCCATCCAATTGTTTTTCTGATAATCACCATTAATATTTTAATTTCAGCATACCCAAGTAAAGGGAGCCAATAATCAATAATAACATTAGGGCACTGTGTATAATTTGGCGGTAGTATTTTATTTTCAGACATTTAAGTCTCCTTTATTTTGTTAAATTTAAGGAAACCCATTGCAAGAAACGCCAATAGATGGCATAATTGGAATGGGTGCTGCTAATTCTAAGTTAGGCATTCAACGTTAATGAGTTACCTCCTTTATAACTCATGACTAGAGAGTTTTCCAATCTCTCTAGTTTTCAATACTATTGTTTTCAGTGGCCTTCCTTTCGGGGAAGGCTTTTTTATTTTAACACTGCTTCCTATTAAATTCAATGTCAAGTATACTCAAGGTAACTTGAGCACAGCTTCTCCCTGGACAAACGTGTCCAGGGGGATTATTCAATATTGCGTAGGGCATTTGATACGACAACTTCTGTGTGCAAAATTCTATAGTCATCAGGGTAATTAACCGATTTCTCCTTTAAATATAGCGCCAATTCATTATCTTTGATTGCTTGAGGGGAAAGTTGTTTTTCTCCTTTTTCTTCAACCAATTGCATTTCTGTGCGTTTTTGAGTATCTCTAGCTTCTTTATCCATCTTGGATTTTGATTTCCTAGGATTTAAAGCTAAAGTTGTAGATACCTTAACTTTCCCCCCTGTTGCTTTTTCTATTGCGTTAGCTGTCTTTCTGGATATCTTCATTTTCCCCAGCAGGTATCTGCCAATTGTTGACTCATGGTAACCAATTATTTTAGAAAACTCACTTATGCCCATTTCTTCTTTATCTAGCCATTCTCTTAGATTCATACTTTTTCTCCTTTGAATTTGTTAATGAAAAGTATTTTTTCAATTTCTTCTGATGTATCATAAAACTTTACGATAGCATGTTTTGATACTATTCTTCCCCATTCTCTTGGATCAGACTTCAAAGGAGGAGAGTATTCCCAAACATGCTCAAAAGTTTTTAGTTCTCCTAAAAAATCTATATCATCAATATGTAATTTAATAATTATCTCCTTCATACAAAACCTTCTATAAGTGGGTATAACTGACTATATCTTACCATAACCCCCTTTTTGTGTAAAGGGATTATTTTCTTATCTTTTTCTTGACTTAAATTCGATAGTTTGTTAAAGTAGAGATATCAAAGCAAGCTCCCTGTCGACTAGGCCACCAAACCTAGCAGGTTGAGCAGC
>CAIYKV010000048.1 GCA_903926855.1 uncultured Bacteroidota bacterium
ATTGTTGAATTGAACGAAGAGAGGAACAGAAGAATATTGAACAAGGAATATTGAATGTAGAAGTATTGGAGAGAAGGTTAAACGGGATATTGATTACTATTAGATTTATTTTTATTCTCCGTTCTGTCTTATTTTTAAATCACTAAGTATTGTTTCCCGCAGGCGTCTTCCCGCTGAATCGGGAGAACATGCGGTTTAGAACGGTAATACACGAAATGAAAACTGAGCCCGATACAGAAAGCATACTATATTTCGAATAGGTATTAAGAAAAACTAAACTAGTCATGTATAATTATTTCTTTTCTCCGCAAAGTCCCCTATCGGGAGACTTTGCGGAGAAAAGAAATTACAAAAAAGTTGAAATTATCAAAACAGATTAGTTAAATAATTATCTGGCAGTATTTTTTGTTTTAAGTGCTACAAACTCTTTTGTATAAATTTAATCAGTATTATAAAATAACTAATGAGTAATGGACCAAATATTAACCCCATAAAACCAAATAATTTTAGACCCACTATTACGCCAAGTACTGTAATCATTGGATGTACTTTACCAAGTTTCTTTATTACACCAATTCTGGTTATATAATCAACATTGCCTGTAATAAACGTACTGTATAATGCAACTGCAGACGCTGTAAAATTTTGATTAATTGAATAATAATAGATAACTAAAGGTATCCAAACCACCATAATACCTACAATAGGAAAGAAGGCAACAATACCTGTTAAAAAGCCCCATAAGGCCCAATTGTCTACACCAAAAATAAGATACCCGATACTGGCCACAATACCATGTACTATAGATACAATAGGAATACCTAAAGCATTTGCTCTAATTATAACGATCGTTTCATTTGATAATTGTTGGATATCGGAGCTATTTAGCGGAATGATTGATTGTAAATACTCTTCTATGCTTTTATTACTATACAAAAAGTAAAACAAGAAGAAAAACATCATAAAAAAATTGGTGATCCAATTGGCAGTAGTATTTAGTATAGAAGGAATGTAGATGGCAAATTTTTGTGCAATATTGGTTGCTGTTGCAGGAGAAAATATTTCCTTTCCTAAATAGGGTTCAGCTTTTTGGGATATGCCCTCTAATTGGCTGATAATTTCGGCTTGGTTGTTAAATAAATTATTGATTCTCGGAATAACCAATTGAATCGAAAAATACAAAGGCAACGCAATCAGTAATAATAAAATGGAAATAAATAAAAAAGCCGTAAAAACCTCATTCCATTTTTTCCGTATAGTAAGTATAGTATATAGCTTTTTGGTAAGGATATACAAAGTAATACTGCCTAAAAGTGCAGGCAAAAAAACATATAAAGTAGCTATTAGTAATATGCCAAGCATAATGATGATGCAAAGCATAAATATTTGACGCAAATGCGTCTTAAAAATATCAGGCATTTTCTTTTAAAAAGATGATACAAAGTTAGTCATAATGCTATTTTTATTTGTTAGATAATTAATGGTAAAAATTACACAAATCACAGTTTTATCTGATGTTCAAACTGAAAATAATTTCATTTCAGTTAAGGGTGTTTATTTTAGTAAATTTTTAAGGAAGATTAGCTGCCTATTCTCATCGTGTTTGCACTATTGGGTATCTTTCTATACATATTGTCTTACTAAAGAGAAATATCCATTCTCCGCAAAGTCTCCCAAAGGGGACTTTGCGGTTTGAAAGAAACTGTATGATGTATAATAAACTCAATGAAGGGAAACGGAAAGTATTTTTATTTTTCTTGCCAACCTATTGTTGAATCTTTCTAACCGCAAAGTCCCCTATCGGGAGACTTTGCGGAGAAAAGAAAAGCGAAGTAAAAGAAGACGGTGCCGAGAATTAAAATCATGACGCAATTTTACTCATTTCTATTCCGGTTCATCCTACACTTATCACTACAATATTTTACTTCCTCCCAAACCTTCTCCCATTTTTTTCGCCAGGTAAACGGGCGTTTACATACTATACAAGTCTTTTGGGGTAGAAATGCTTTCTTTTTGTTTTGCAAAAGAGTGGTTTTGACAGATACTAGTTTCAGGGTTCAGCATAAGGCAGGCGCATATTTAACCCGAGCGGTGCCTGATGGCAGTTGGGTTATTGAACTGATCCATTATACTTACTTACCAGGTCATCTATTAAAATTTCCACATTTTCTTTCCCGGCTACTGTCGTTAGCAGTAATCTTTGATCAGGTTCCCCTGCCTCAGCAAAAATGGTGCCCTTCAGATAGATTTTCAGGATCATTTGGTTTGATCGGCCTGATCTTTCTTCAACAACCAGTGCTTTCGTAATATCCTTCCATTCCACATACCCTAGTTTTTTTGTCCAGAGTCCGCTTTTAGCAAGTTTTAGTACCGGGGCCTTATCAAGCATTCCGGTGATGCTTTTAAATAATAACATACCTCCAATTCCCAGTAAATAAATAGGGACGATGATACTTTTTATGCCTTTGACTCCAAAGTAAGCAGCCATCCCTATTAGTATTACTCCCAAAATAACCAACCCTGCATTTTGTGCTTTGGAATAACCAAACTCTGCTTCATATTCAGCAGGCTCACTTAGGTAGATTTTATGTGGTGGAGTCACCCCTTTTATATTGTAAAAGGTTCCGTCCGGCATTTTTAGCCAATTGTTTTTGTTGTAAGCGAATATTATTACACCAAAGCTTATAGATAAAGCATATCCCATAGTTGCGTCTACACGTGATATCTCGTTTGTTGTTGAATAAAAATATACTGTACTACAAATAATTATTACAACAGCAACTGGTAATAGGTAAACCGTAGCCAGGTAATTTCTTTTTCTAATAGATTTATCCGATTCGTCATTTGAATACATCGTTGCACAAATTTTAAGTAATAAGCTATCGTTTTAAACTGTTGAGTATTCAAAATACCATTTTTCTTCAAATTTCAAGAATCCATTTTTCTATACTGAGGTATTCTAAACATCTTAAACGATTAATTGTCTCCCTTATCATTTGATATTTATATTTGTTGCCTAGATGTTTTGCTTAAGCTCTTCTTTGTGATAACTATTTCAAAATCATTATACAAATTTGGCAGTTTAGTTGCATGAAATAATACATCTGAATAATAGTGAGTATTATTATACATGCTTGTTTCTCAGACTAAGCAACAATTTTGATAAAGTTATCTATTGAAATAACGGATAGGGCTAACATCTTTTTAGTAGTAATCCATATCAACAATGCTATAGCCTGGCATACCCCAATGTCTCAATATCCGCCAAATTAGAAGTTAAGTTGGTTCTCCCATTGGCTAGCACATATAAATGATCACAAATATCCACCACCTGCCTGTACATATGATCAGTTATCAGAAAGCCTTTATTCTTCTTTTCTTCCAAAAGCAAATCCTTCACCTTTTGAACCAGTACCGGGCTCAAATGGGTAAAAGGTTCATCCAGCATAGCAAATTGTGATTTGGATTTGATAATCATATATAACTCAACTAACCGGTGGCCCCCACCGGAGAGGTTTTGGATACTTGATTGATACTTTGCTGCAAACTCAGGAAATCTGTCTGCAAACACTCCGAAATCAACGCCAAAATCCTGAAATACTCTTTTTACAGAAAGCGACCTGGGAATGAAGTTGAATTGTGGTAGATATAGTAGCAGATCTGGTCTTTTCCAAATCTGCCTGATTGATATTTTATCTACCCTTACTGATTTCTCACAGTCCAGTGTTCCATACATAATTTGCATCAGGCAGGATTTCCCCTGTCCGTTTCTGCCCAGTAGACCGGTGATTTTTCCTGTTTCGCATTTTATATAAACACTAGACAAAATTCTTCTGTTACCGAATGCAAGTTGAATTCCATCTGCTTCCAGAATATGACTCATGAAAATTTATTAATCTGAAGGATAAGAAAAATAAAAAGGAAAAAATCAAAAACCAAAATGCTAGTCCAAAGCAAATTTTTTGAAACGCCCAAATTCAGGTAATAATAGTATTCTTTGGATTTGTATAAATTAATGAAATAAAAAGTTAGCGCAAGAGTCGAAATTTTTAGCCAAAAAATAATTGAAAAAATACTAATTCCGTTTTTCAATAATAAGCTTATACAGCAGGCATCCATGAGGAGTGATGCTAGAATAAAACTTTTATAAAAAGTCCAGATGATTCGCAGGGTCTTTATTAATCGCATATGGATGGTTGCTCAATACAAATTACTGCAATTGGTCAGAAATTCAATTACACATTACCCAATTTACAGGTCGGATTTAGCTAAACCTCTGTTAATAGTAATATGATACTATTTTACTGAAGGCTATCCAATACGCTTCATTGCAAGGGAATATGATAACTCTAAATCATAAATGATATCACTACGAATCAATCCTTTAACAAAAATTCCATCGGAATAGCCAGTCTCTTTGCCCAAGACCTCCATTCTCCTCAAAGTCCCCCATCAGGACACTTTGCGAAGAAAAGATTAAGTTACAAAAGCCGATGATATATTCTACAGACCAGCCAAGCTGGGTCGCCCCACAATTTCTGGAGCCGATGTTAGCGCTGTTTTACAAAGGCAATTGTTTTATTTATGTTGCCTGAATAACCATTCCATCATTAAGGGATCACTATATGCAGCAATCCATGAAAAATGTCCCACTTCAGGATATTGCGTATAGCCAGGATGTGCACCTGCTTTTGTTAATGCTTGTATCATATTTAGTGAAAACGATGGATCTACGGCCGCATCTTCTGCGCCATGAAATATCCAAATTGGAATATTTCTAATGGAAACAGCCTTCGAGATATCTCCACCACCGCAAACTGGCACCGCAGCAGCAAATAAATCAGGATATCTTTCTATCGCATCAAATGTACCAAAGCCACCCATAGACAACCCTGTAATATATATTCGGTTTGTATCAACCCGAAACCTTTTTACTAAGTCATGAATAAGTTCAATTAAAAGCTCCATAGGTTTGGAAGGAGAGTTTTCCAACATAATATTTGAACCATTCTTCCTATTTGAAAAACTGCTCCAACTCAAATTTTCGGGACACTGTGGCGCAATTACAAAAGCAGGATGTAATTGCATATTTTGGTCACTTGCAAAATTCCTAACACCCCATTTTAATTGGGCTTCATTATCATTTCCACGTTCGCCGGAACCATGTAAAAATATTACTAAGGGAAATTTGCGAATCGTATCATAGTCAGGAAAAAGTTGCCTATATTGTAAAGTATCCCCTTTTCCATTTGTAAATTTTTCATAACTAAAAAGCGAAGATTGAGCATATCCCGAATTTATACATCCTAAACAGAAAAAGGTTACTATTAAAACAGGCGAAATAATGAATCTTTTTTTCATGTTTGATATTTTAAGTTACAATTATTTAAAAGCTTCGAAAAAATAGTGGCTAAGGTCCCCACATTGGCGTTGTGGCGGAATTCCTTGATCCGTCAGCCGGGAACTGTTGCTGCTTAAAGATACAAAAGCCGATGATTTATTCTACTGCTAAATTAATAACGTCTAGCTGGGTCAAAAGCTGAATTCTTGCTACTGCCGGCACCTGTATTCCGTCAACCAACATAATGCCAATGCAATCTTGCGTTCAGTCGGTCCGGGTATCTTCTCAAGATCTGGTCAATGTAGAAGGCAATCGCAATACCTAACCTGACAACACCGTAAAAGGTCATAATATGCCCGAACCGCTAACCTTAATTAAATTTCGGTTTACGCTTATAGGCATATCTTTGTTTACTTACAGTACTGGCTGTACAGTTGCCGATTCTGAAATAACAACATGTAAGAAAGGGATGAAATACTCTGCAGCCATGAGTAAATAATTCACTAACCTTAAATTTAAATCTATGTCGAAAAAGACAGCTGAACCTAGGAAGAATAAGCCTAGTAAAAAGAAAAGCTCTGCACAGAAGAAAGCAGATCCAAAGAAAAAAGCACGGTAAGGTTAAAGATGCCGAGAGCCCGGTTCACAAAGCCGGGCTTCTTTTTATGCCGTTCCATTCTCCGCAAAGTCTCCCAAAGGACTTTGCGGTTTGAAAGAAACTGCATAATGTATAATCAACTCAATGAAGGGAAACAGAAAGGATTTTTACTTTTCTTGCACAACCTATTGTTGAATCCATCTAACCGAAAAGTCCCCTATCGGGAAACTTTGCGGAGAAAAGAATGTTGATTGTACTTCCGTCCAGCCCCAATAACCCTAAACCCCATATTAGCGGTTCCTTACTTTTCTTGGATTTCGTATTACTTATTTTAAAAAACGATGAATTGCTTCGTTGGCATTATCTTGGGATGTAGTATTTTTCAAAGCAGTAAAAAAACTGCTCTGGTCAACCATGTCACCGGATAATTTACCCTCTTTACTTGCATAAAAAACACCAGTTTTATATTGCTCATCCGAAATGCCATCTACAAATCGTTTTGCACCTACCTCCAGCTTATGTACCATTCCCCCCATCAAAGGGAATACAACCGGCATCATAAAATTCTTCAACATAAATTTCATTGCCGGGGGAAGATTATCTGGCGCCATAGTTCCCTTTGTGTTCCCAGGACTCACAACAACAAATTTGATGTCAGGATATTTCCTTGCCATTGATAACATCCACATAGTTGCTGCATATTTAACATATCCGTATGCTTGCGTTACATCAAATTTATTACCAAAATATGTTCCATCAAGAACAGCTGCAAACTCATCTACCGAAGAAGTCTTCATTGCAACCGGTTTCATACCAAGCATCTTTACTCCTGGCACAGCTTCGGCACTCGGATATAATACTGCCTTTTTTAACTTATTATGTTTTATTAATTCATCCACTAAAATTACATGACCTAAAATATTCGTAGCAGCTAAGTCATTCATACCGGAAGGCGTAATTTTTCCGGCGGTTTTGCCAACCATTCCCCCTGCATTTAAAATTATTGCATCAATA
>CAIYKV010000049.1 GCA_903926855.1 uncultured Bacteroidota bacterium
AATCATAACTATGAATCAACTCAAAAGACTGGCCGGAATTATCTGGATGGTGTTAGGACCATTAGCTATTTTTTACCTGGTAAAAACTGCTGCAGGCGAGATCAGTAAAAAGCCGATTATCGATACCTGGGTGCAGTGGGGCGTATTTGTAGTAGTGTCAATTCCGATTGCCATTGGTATGGTCATATTTGGGTATTATGCATGGAAGGGAGAGTATGATCATATTGAACAGGAGTTGGAGGAATTGAAGAATTGATTCGTTCCTGTATAACTCCGGCATGATAAGTAAAGAATTCATCCTTAAGATTTTTTTAATTCTAATAATTGATAACTGAGTATGGAATATCGCAAAAAGCAACTTCAGGGGACGCTAATATTTCTGATTAGTATTCTCCAATGTATTTATTGGCTATTTGGTAATTATATTCCTTTGTATAAATATGCAATTGTTGGAGCCATTTTTGAAATTCTTTGGTTACCAATGGTGGTCTTGATTATTGGTTTACCTATCCTGACTAGTATATTTTGGGTAAAACAAAGATGCAAAATCAAATCCTTTTACCTATATGCATTAATTCTTTCCAGCCTTACACTGGCCTTCCAAATCCTGCACAAATAAAATCAAATATTTTCTGTGCTAATAATGGAGCATGAATTTGTAATGTTTATTACTTAGCTGACTTTTGATGGAAGACGATATTTTTTTTCGCTGATTAAACTTATCATCTTTTTAACCATTTAACCATAAAACAATATAACAATACTCCCCCATTCCACTAATTTTGACCTAAAGCAACCTTCATGTCCATCGAAGTAAATCTTCTTTCTAAGCAATACGGAGAACAAAAAGCAGTGAATAGAATCTCTTTCTCCATTCAGAAAGGAGAGATTGTTGGTTTTTTGGGCCCTAATGGTGCAGGTAAGAGTACTACCATGAAAATGATTACAGGGTATTTGGCATCTGATAGTGGTTCGGTAAAAGTTTGTGGATGGGAAGTAGCAGAAAACCCTATCGCCATTAAAAAAAAGATAGGGTATCTGCCCGAAGCCAATCCTTTATACCAGGATATGTATGTTAGAGAATACCTGGGTTTTATTGCCGGTGTGCATCAGTTAGCAAATCTGAAAGAAGCTGTGGAGAAAGCCATTGTCCTAACTGGGTTAAGTCTCGAGTCGAAGAAAAAAATCAGCCAGTTATCAAAAGGGTATAAGCAAAGAGTAGGGTTAGCTGCTGCGCTGATTCATGATCCCGAAGTGTTGATATTGGATGAGCCAACCAGCGGACTGGACCCTAACCAGATTATTGAAATAAGAAATGTAATTAAAGAGCAGGGTAAGGATAAGACAGTTTTATTCTCTTCGCATATTTTACAGGAAGTAGAAGCGATTTGCGATAGAGTCATCATTATTCATAAAGGAAATATAGTTGCGGATGATCAGTTGGTACATTTGCAGCATACACATACTGACCTGCATACCGTAACGGTTCAGTTTGAAGAAGCGGTTGACAGGCAATGGATGGGGACGATTACTGAGATAATTAAAATAGAGCAAGTGAAGGAGGGTTATTTTAAGTTCCAAACCAGCTCGCCGGAGAAATTAAGGAAGCAATTATTGCAGATGGCGATTGAGGATAACCTGAATATTGTTTCTTTACAGGCTGAGGGGCATAGTTTGGAGGCTGTTTTTAGGAATTTGACTAATTAGAGGGGCGAAACCCGATATTTTTTGCCACAGATATACAGATTTGCACAGATTAAGGCTAAGTTTTCCTTAACAGGCCGCAAATGCTTAAATTGCGGTTCCAAAAACAAGCATTGCGCTAATTATAACCAAATCATCACCAAACAAGCAGATTTTTATGAGTTACATTATTGAAGTACACGCCAGACAGATATTAGACAGTCGCGGTAACCCTACCGTGGAAGTAGATGTTCTTACAGACGATGGCGCATTGGGTCGTGCGGCAGTTCCGAGCGGGGCCAGTACCGGTATTCACGAAGCAGCAGAATTACGTGATAATGATAAAAAAAAATATGGCGGTAAAGGAGTTCTAAAAGCCGTAGACAATGTCAATAAAATTATTTCTGAAGCCATCATTGGCTATGATGTGGCCCAGCAGGCAGCTATTGATGAAGAAATGATTGCACTGGATGGTACGCCTAATAAAACCAAGTTAGGGGCTAATGCCATTCTTGCGGTTAGTATGGCGGTAGCCAAAGCGGCAGCTGAAGAAGCAGCCTTACCCTTGTTCCGTTATATCGGTGGTACCAATGCCAAAACATTGCCTATGCCGATGATGAATATCTTAAATGGTGGTGCCCATGCCGATAATAAAATCGATTTCCAGGAATTTATGATCATGCCTGTAGGTGCGCCTTCTTTTAGTGAAGGACTGCGCTGGGGTGTTGAGATTTTCCATACCCTGAAAGGTGTTTTGAAGAAAAAAGGATTTAGCACCAACGTAGGTGATGAAGGAGGTTTTGCTCCCAATATCCAAAGCAATGAAGAAGCCATTGAAACTGTTTTGGAAGCCATTACTGCCGCAGGTTATAAAACCGGTTCACAGATTGTGATTGGTATGGATGCCGCCAACAGCGAATTATGGGATGCTAAAAAGAAAAAATATGTGTTTCACAAGAGTAGTGGCAAAGCATTGAGCAGCGATGAACTGGTGAAATTCTGGGAAAAATGGGTGAAACAATACCCCATCGTTTCTATCGAAGATGGAATGGCCGAAGATGACTGGAATGGCTGGAAATCACTTACACAGGCTTTAGGCAGCAAATGCCAGCTGGTAGGCGATGATTTGTTTGTTACCAATGTAAATCGTCTGCAAACAGGTATCGACAAAGGTATTGCCAATGCCCTTTTGGTAAAAGTAAACCAGATTGGAACATTAACTGAAACCATCAATGCCGTAACGCTTGCACAACATAATGGCTATAATACTATCATGAGTCACCGTAGCGGCGAAACAGAAGATACCACGATTGCCGATTTAGCTGTAGCCTTAAACTGCGGTCAGATCAAAACCGGCTCTGCCTCCAGAACCGACCGGATCGCCAAATACAACCAACTGATTAGGATTGAAGAAATGCTGGGAAGTACGGGGGTGTATCCGAAGGGGAAGATTAAGTTTGGGAAATAGTTTTTGCTTTTAGCTATTGGCTCTTGGCCTTTGGTTTTTTATTCTTTGCTTGAAAATTTCAAGTAAGTAAATATGTTAAGAATAAACTGCCAAAAGCTAATAGCCAATTGCTATGAGCTAACTGCAAACAACCTTTTTAACACCTGTTAATTAATAAACCAACCGACTCATAACCTTTCTCTTTACTTTTACTTTTCAACTATTCCATCCCGGGTTTATGAAAAAGGCGATAAAAATTATTACCAATAAGTACCTGGTTACGTTTACCTTTTTTGTGGTTTGGATGTTGTTTTTTGACCAGCGAGATTTTTTTCAGCAGCGGGAAAAAAGGGAAGAATTAAAGAAGTTGGAAGCCAAGAAGCGCTATTATGTGCAGGAGATAGAGAAAACACAGAAAGAGTTACTGGATCTGCAAAATAACCCTGCTGCGCTTGAAAAATTTGCCCGGGAGCATTACCTGATGAAAAAAGAAGGGGAGGATCTCTTTATTATCGAAGATTCTACCGAACAGAAGAAATAAATTTCCTGTAAAATCGTTGCCCCCCATTTAGGGCCATACCTGCAATATCCGTACATATTCTCCGTTTTATAACAGCAATAAGTCCTCTTAAATTAAGCTGTTATCCTATTTATGAAAAAATTCAAAGAAGAGGATCTGATCCTTTATCTGTATAAAGATTGTACACCCAAATTACGAGAGGCCATTGAAGAAGCGGCTGAGGAAGATCTGGAACTCCAGGATCGTCTGAAAGTATTGAAACGTACTCTTAAGCAATTGGATAAATTGAAACTATCCGCACCTTCCAAACAATCCGTAAAAGCTATCCTGAAATATGCAAAGGAGGCGGTTAAAAAAAGCAGATAGACTATTTATTTACGGATATAGAATAAAGATTTCCTAATTGAAGTCCTATCTTCTATTTTTGGTTATCTACCATGACCAAAAAAGAAAGATACCAGATAGTTATAGATTATTTTGAAGAACAGATTCCTATTGCAGAAACGGAACTGTTGTATGATAATCCCTTTCAATTATTGGTAGCGGTAATTCTTTCCGCACAATGCACCGATAAGCGGGTGAATTTGACCACCCCGGTTATTTTTCGAAAATTCCCCGACCCTTTAAAAATGTCGAAAGCTTCATTCGATGAACTCTTTCCGTTAATCAAAAGCATTTCCTATCCGAATAACAAAACAAAACACCTGATAGGAATGGCCAATATGCTGATTGAAAAATTCGGCGGTAAAGTTCCAATGACGGTGGAGGAATTGATTCAGCTGCCAGGGGTAGGCCGTAAAACAGCCAATGTAATTACCAGTGTGATTGACAAACAACCCAATATGGCAGTAGATACCCATGTATTCAGGGTAAGTGCCCGTTTGGGATTAACTACCAAAGCAACTACACCCTTAGCAGCAGAAAAGCAGTTAATCAAATATATTCCCGAAGAGCTGGTACACAAAGCCCACCACTGGTTGATACTTCATGGCAGATACACTTGCCTTGCACGAAATCCCAAATGCAACGAGTGTGGACTCACATCTATCTGTCATTATTATAAAAAGAACTTTCATTAAATAAAAGGATTCCTCTGCGCCGACTCCTAAACTCCTGATCTCTGAGGTAAAAAAAATCTCAAGGCTATTTCTTTTTTACCTTCTTCACTAAATCATAAGAATCATCAATAAATTCTTTAAGTTGTTTGCCACTCAAACTTCCTTCCACCAGAATGGTATTCCAGTGTTTTTTGTTCATATGATAACCCGGCAGAATGCAATGGGGATAGGCTTCCCGTAACTCAATTGCTTTATCAGGATCGCATTTTACATTGAATTGTACAGGATGGCTATTAATACTGGTAAGCAGAAATGCTTTCCCGGTTACTTTATACACCAAAGTATCGGGTCCAAATGGAAGGGTTTCTTCGACCTCAGGTTTCGATAGAACATAGTCGCGCAGGTCTTCAAGGTGCATGGTGCGGATATTTGTAATGAAACCTTTTTTACATTGCGTCTTTACAAGCGAAATGACAGGCAAAGACGCAATGTTTGAAAAGGCTATAACATTTTCCTGATCACATCAACCAATTCTCCCTTGGTGATAGGAATGCCCATTACTTTATTGAATGCTTTTGCATCTACCATATATTGGTCGCGGATGATCTTAACAAGCTGTCCGTTATTGATTTCAGGAATCAATACCTGATCAAAATTTCCAATTATTTCTCCCAGATTTTTAGGGAATGGACGCAGGTGCCGGATATGCGCATGACTTACCGCATGTCCTTCTGCCTGTAATTGTAATACGGCACTCTTAATGGCTCCAAAAGTAGAACCCCAGCCAAGAACCAACACTTTTCCTTTATCTGCACCACTATCAATTTTCTGCAATGGAATATAATCTGCGATTTTGTCCACTTTGGCCTGGCGCACATTAATCATGTGCTGGTGATTTTCAGGCTCATAATTGATATTACCCGTGATATCCTGTTTTTCCAATCCGCCAATTCGGTGCTCCAAACCAGGCGTACCAGGTATGGCCCATGAACGGGCTAATTTTTCATCTCTTCTATAGGGTTGGAATTTAGGTTCATCATCTGCCAGTTCTTTCTTAAAATTCACGGTAATAGGCTCAAGATCGGCAGTAGTTGGGAACTTCCAGGGTTCTGCGCCATTGGCGATATATCCATCACTTAATAAAATAACCGGTGTCATATGTTGAACTGATATCCTCACTGCTTCATATGCAGCATCAAAACAATCACTTGGTGTAGAAGAAGCGATGACAGGCATTGGACATTCGCCATTTCTTCCATAATAAGCCTGTAACAAATCACTCTGTTCTGTTTTGGTTGGCAAACCTGTAGAAGGGCCACCCCGTTGAATATTGATAATTACTAATGGAATTTCCAGCATCACAGCCAGACCCATAGCTTCTGTTTTCAGTGCCATACCCGGACCAGAAGTACAGGTAACACCTAATGACCCGCCATAACTGGCTCCGATAGCTGCTGCAATTGCTGCAATCTCATCTTCTGCCTGATAGGTTTTTACTCCAAAACTCTTGTATTTACTCAGATCATGTAAAATATCAGAAGCCGGAGTAATGGGGTAGGCTCCGAGAAAAACTTCGAGTCCGCTTTTTTCTCCCGCTGCCACCAAACCCAATGATAATGCCTGATTACCCATAATACTGCGGTACACGCCGGGCGTCATTTTGGCTTTTTCTACTCTATATCGGGTAGTAAAGGTTTCAGTCGTATCGCCATAATTATAACCAGACTGTAATACCTTGATATTACTTTCCAGAATAGTTGGTTTTTTGCCAAACTTATCTTTCAAAAATTCAATGGTGTTGTCCAGGCTGCGGTTGTACATCCAATAGATATATCCCAGAACAAACATGTTTTTTGCACGGTCTCTTTCCTTATTACCCAGTTCAGCAAAATCTTTCAGTGATTCGCGGGTAAGTTTGGTAACATCTATTTTGATGACTTCATAGCCGTCCAGGCTTCCATCTTCCAATGGATTAATGCCTTCGGGATAATTGGCCAGGCGAAGATTTCTTGCATCAAAACCTTCTATGTTTACGATAATCTTTCCACCCGGTTTGAGGGCTTTCAGGTTCACTTTTAAAGCTGCTGCATTCATGGCTACCAGCACATCTGCAATATCACCCGGTGTAAATACCTTATCAGATGAAAAATGCAACTGGAAACCACTCACTCCCGGTAAAGTACCTATCGGGGCGCGGATCTCAGCAGGGAAATCTGGGAAAGTTGCCAGGTCAATACCCAGCATAGCCGTATTGTTGGTGAATTGTTGCCCGGTCAGCTGCATTCCATCGCCGCTATCGCCTGCAAACTTGATTACCACATCCTTAATAAGCTCTTCGTTCGTATTCATCAAATGAAATTATTCTGCGAAGGTAAGGCAACGGAGTTTTATACAGATATCGAATTTTTGTACCGGGTAAAATACCCTTTCTATCGGTAAATAGGTGGTTCTCAGCCCAAATCTCTGGCAATGTCTATCTTAGCAGCAAATTAGGAACCAGGGAATGGGTATCGTTAAAAAGAATATAATGCTGGAAATTCTATGCATATTGGCTTTGAGTCATTCTATGGCTTGCTCAAACGGACAGGTACAGGATACTACCCGGCAGAAAGACACGGTAATGATCTCCACCCCGATTCAAAAGCCGGTAGTTGATAAATTTGCCTGGAAACCTTTGGTGCAGGATAGTACCAAACTATATATTTATCTCACATTTGATGATGGTCCGCAGGCCGGAACGGAAATCTGCTATGATCTGCTCAAAGAAGCCAATGTAAAAGCCAGTTTTTTCATGGTGGGACTGCATAGTGCCAAAAAAAGGGATGGAAAATTCATCGTATCCCGAATCAGAGAATCCTACCCGCAAATATTGCTGGCCAACCATAGCTATACGCATGCAAATGACAAGTACATCTATTTTTACCAGCATCCATTAATGGCCGAGCAGGATTTCTATAAAGCGCAGGATTCATTGCATGTTCCCTATAAAATTATCCGTTTGCCCGGCAATAGTGCCTGGGTAACTGATGGAAAACTAAGAGCTACCCATCTTGTAAAACCTGTAACAGAATTACTCGACAGTGCAGGGTATAATGTAATAGGTTGGGATGTAGAATGGCATTTTAACCATAAAAATGCCCGACCGGTTCAATCACCTGAAAAACTGGCTGCAGAAGTAGATAGTGCTTTTGCCCAAAACCATACCCATGTAAAAAACCAGGTGGTGATACTCAGTCATGACCGCATGTTCCAAAGACCTGAAGATTCAGATTCATTAGCAAAATTTATCAATATCCTGAAACAAAACCCCAGGTACGTTTTTGAGACGGTAGATCATTATCCGGGGGTGGTTGTGGGGCATTAGGGAATTACAGGGCTGAATTGCTAAATGGTTTAATGGTTATATAGGTTTTATCTTGTTGGATAGCTGCCAAAATAGAGTTTGTATCATTTGGTTGGCCAGCCATTTAACCATTTAGCAATGCGGCTATGAAAATTTAGCCTTTCCTTAAACAAACTCCCTTTCTAACAATTTATAGTTTATGTATATTTGTACTTACTAAAATTTTATAATTATGGCAATTTTTAAATCTGGAAATCCAACATTAACACAAAAGATGTTTGATAAGAGTATGACCATAGAAGCCAGTGTTCAGGGTACTATGAGTGTGAGAGGAGCGATTAACAAGTTTGGTTTTTTATTGGTGATGATCATAGGCGGAGCCGCATTTAGCTGGCATCTTTTTCAGGAAGGCAAACCGGATACCATGACTACCCTGATGATTACAGGCCTGATCGGAGGATTAATCACTGGTTTGGCAATTTCATTTAAACCCAACTGGGCACAATATATAGCTCCTTTATATGGTTTGCTGGAAGGTTTGTTTATTGGTGGTATCTCAGCTATTTTGAACAAAGCCTATGAAGTTAAATTCCCCGGATTGATTATGCAAGCGGTTGGCCTCACTTTTGGTGTAGCCATCGCAATGTTTCTTTTGTATAATTTTCGGGTAATTAAAGCAACTGAAAAATTCAAATCAGTTATTTTATCTGCCACACTAGGTATTGGCCTGTTTTACCTACTTACCATGGTTCTCGGCTTTTTTGGTGTGAATGTAAGTTTTGCTCATGATAGCAGTTTATTAAGTATTGGTATCAGTTTGTTTATTGTAGCCATCGCTGCATTAAACCTGATCATGGACTTTGATATGATTGAACAGGGTGCAGAAAGAGGGGCGCCTAAATTTATGGAATGGTATGGCGCTTTCGGCCTGGTAGTTACTTTGGTGTGGTTGTACCTGGAAATACTTAGGCTGCTGAGCAAATTGGGGAATAGGAACTAGTTATTAGCGATTAGTCTTTGGCTATTGGCTTATGCAATTTTTTCTTTAATTGTAACTTTACAAATAAAATATAGAACCATCTCTCAAAAGGAGATGGTTTTTTTATGAGGTATGGTTTGGGAGGGTAATTACAAGTAACTTAGAGGATAGAAACTAAGCCATAAATGGATTTTAATCGAATGAATTTTACTAATGAGGAACTGGTAGAGGTATACCGGAGTCTTTTACTCCCGCGGATGATTGAGGAGAAGATGCTGGTATTATTACGTCAGGGTAAAATCAGTAAATGGTTTAGTGGTATCGGACAGGAAGCTATTTCGGTAGGGGCAACCCTGGCGCTTGGGCAGGATGAATGGATTATGCCCTTACATAGGAACCTGGGGGTATTTACTTCAAGAAAAATTCCGCTTCATACATTGTTTATGCAATGGCAGGGAAACAAAGAAGGCTATAGTAAAGGAAGAGAAAGAAGCTTTCATTTTGGAAGCAAAGCACACCATATCTGTGGTATGATCTCGCACTTGGGTCCGCAATTGGCAATTGCCGACGGCGTGGCACTTGCCTATTCACTTAGAAAAGAAAATAAAGCAGCACTTGCATTTAGTGGCGATGGTGGAACCAGTGAAGGCGATTTTCATGAGGCACTGAATGTGGCAGCCGTATGGGATTTGCCAGTAATATTTGTGATAGAAAATAATGGGTATGGATTGAGTACACCGGTAAATGAACAATACCGGTGTGAGCGCCTGGTAGATAAAGCCAAAGGGTATGGAATGGAAGGGGTGCAGATAGACGGGAACAATGTATTGACTGTATACGATACCATAAAAGGCGTTCGTGAATATTGTATTCGTGAGCAGAAACCTTATTTAATAGAATGTATGACTTTTCGCATGCGCGGACATGAAGAAGCCAGTGGTACCAAATATGTGCCCAAAGAATTGTTTGAAGAATGGGGCAGAAAAGATCCGATAAAAAATTATGAGCAGTTTCTGGTACAGGAGAATGTTATCAGCGAAATGGAGATAGCAGCTATTCGTAATGAGTTCAAAGAACATATTGAACAAGAGCTAACTATCGCGAGTGAAGCAGCATCTATGTTGCCGAATAGAGAAGAAGAGATCAGGGATGTATATGCAAAGAAAATTGAACTCAATGAAACGTCGCAACCGAAAGAAACTCCAATTTTCACAATTCAGCATAAGCGAATGGTGGATGCTATACAGGAAGGATTGCGCCAGAGTATGGAAAAGCATTCTAACCTCGTGTTAATGGGCCAGGATATAGCAGCCTATGGCGGGGCTTTTAAAATAACCGAAGGATTGGTAGAATTATTTGGTAAAGAAAGAGTACGTAATACACCTTTATGTGAAAGCGCTATCGTAGGTGCAGCATTGGGGTTGAGTCTGGAAGGCTATAAAGCAGTAATGGAAATGCAGTTCGCAGATTTTGTAACGGTTGGGTTTAACCAGATCGTAAATAACCTTGCCAAAATTCATTACCGTTGGGGAGAGAATGCAGATGTGGTAATACGGATGCCAACAGGTGCGGGCGTAGGAGCAGGTCCCTTTCATTCGCAAAGTAATGAAGCCTGGTTTACCCATGTACCCGGATTAAAAGTTGTCTATCCTTCCAACCCCTATGATGCCAAAGGTTTATTGATTGCTGCCATCAATGATCCCAATCCTGTTATGTATTTTGAGCATAAAGCCTTATACCGGAGTATCAGCGGCGATCTGCCTGAAGAGTATTATGAAGTGGAAATAGGGAAAGCAAAAATTGTGCAGGAAGGATCAGATATTTCTATCATTACTTATGGAGCCGGCGTTCATTGGGCACAGGATTACCAGGAACATAACCAGGATATTTCTTTGCATATTCTTGACCTTCGCACATTATTGCCTTTGGATAATGATGCAATCAAATCGGCTGTAGCAAAAACCGGAAAAGTTTTGTTATTACATGAAGATACCTTAACAGGCGGGATAGGAGGAGAAATCAGTGCCTGGATCAGCGAACATTGTTTTGAGTTATTGGATGCACCGGTAATGCGTTGCGCTTCGATCGATACACCCATTCCATTCAATACTGAATTGGAAAACCAGTTTTTAGCTAAGAGTCGGTTAGGGGAGTATATTGAGAAACTGAAAAATTACTAGGTGTAAATAATATCAAATAAAATAAACTTTATGAAAAATACAGGGAAGATTTTTTTTCTGCTAATAAGCTTATTGATTTGCTTTACAATACATGCTCAGAATGTTAAGCTAACCGGTACTCTGAAAAATATTGCTACAACCGAAGTTACATTCTACAGACCGGCAAAGGTTTTATCTTATTATAATTTTAAAGATGCACTGATAACAGTACCCGTTACAAATGGACAGTTTACAATAGCCTTAATAGTAGGCTCACCCGAAATGATTGAACTTTCCTGTACCGATAGTATAACAGGTAAGGATTTCTCTAAGTTACTTTTCTTTAAGAAAGGATACGAGTTAAATATTATATTAACTCTAAATAAAAATGAACTCGAAATTGCTTCAGAAGGTGTGGGTGCTAATGATAATAAGAAATTGAATATTAATTCTAGTAAAGCTCTTACTGAACTTTTTAACAGAAGTGATTCGGTATCAAGTTCAGTATACAATTACATTGTAAAGGAGCACAAAATGGACAGCATTTTGTTAGCAAAATATATAAGCTCGCATCAACCATCCCCAGAATTTATCAAAGCCTGGAAATATGAAATCAAATATGCGATATTAAATGAGTTTTATCAATATTCTGAAGGCATGAAACATCAGTGGGGCTGGCCCTATAATAGAAACTATGATAAATGGATTGACATACAAGATAAACTCTTTGCAACTGTACCACTCTCGGATGATAATGCGCTTGTATCTTTTAATTATAGGGGGCTTATTCGTATGTTCCTTATTCGTAAACATGAGCGCTTGGTCAGGGATTGGCGATTGAACAAATATGGCTTTCTTACAGAGTGGTATGGAATGGATACTGCAAAAGCTAATAAGGAGTTTCTCGAAGACATGACAAACAGACCCTGGCAGAAAATTATTGAAAGAAATTTTCATGGGAAAGTCAAGGAATATACTTATGCATTACTTCTTGAAAATGCTATTGAGTCAAGTGATCTCAAAAATATACAGTCTATTTATGCTGATTTTGCAAAGGAATTCCCTGCCAGTAGCTATAGTAAAAAATTCCAGCCAGAGTTTTCGAAAATGTTTAGTCGTGCAAAGCAGCCGCTTACAGATAAAATGGTTTTTGTAAAAGACGGTGATAAAATAAATACTTGGGAAAATGTTCTTTCTATGGTAAAGGGTAAAACGGTATTTCTCGATATGTGGGGCACTTGGTGCGTTCCTTGCAGACAGCAATTGGAAAAGAATAGTCATGCTATCAAAGAGTACTTCAAAGGGAAAGAATTGGGTTATTTGTATATAGCTAATTATGATCAGGGAAATGAACAAACCTGGAAACAACTAATCGCCTATTTTGGCCTGGAAGGCTCTCATATACTTGCCAATAAAAAATTAACTGAAGATATTATGAGCAAGGTTAAAGGAACCAGTTATCCTACGTATATTATCATACATAAAGATGGCAGTTTTGAGTTGTCAAAAGCAGGTTCTCCATTGAATAGGGAATTATTAATAGCGCAAATAGAACAGGCATTACAATAATTGAACGATAATCATAAATAATTACTATGAATAAAAATAGTTTCGTTAAGGCAATCTTTTTAGCGGTTTGCTTTTGTACAAGTAGCCAGACATTTACCCAAACGCCGAGTAGCAATCCCAATGCTGCTTACCAGCCTCCTTATTTTGCTGATGCCAACAGGTCACAAAAAATAAAAACTCTCTTTCCACTGATAGAAAAAATCTATCGGGAATATGCCGTCAAAAATCATTTCCCCGGCTATGCTTTTGGGGTGATGTTGGATGGCAAACTGGTGTATTCGGGAAGTGGTGGTTATACAGATATTGATAAAAAAATTCCAGCTACCCCTACTTCTATGTTTCGTATTGCTTCGATGAGTAAAAGCTTTACGGCCATGGCTATTTTGAAATTGCGGGATGAGGGCAAGCTAAAACTGGATGACCCTGTGTATGCATACATTCCTGAAATGAAGGGACAGAAGCTTACTAAAGATGCACCCGAGCTTACTATTCGAAACCTACTGACTCATTCTGCTGGCTTTCCGGAAGATAATCCCTGGGGAGATAGACAGCTGGCCAAAACAGATGCAGACCTGATTGCTATGATCAAAAAAGGAATCTCTTTTTCCAATGATCCTGGATTGAGTTATGAATATAGTAATATGGGGTTTGCTATGCTGGGTTATATCATTAAAGAAGTAAGCGGTGTTCCATACAGCGAATTCATCGCAAAAAATATTTGGAAGCCATTGGGAATGGGACAGGCCGAGTGGGAATATAGTAAAGTACTTGCAAATGATCTGGCGCACGGTTATCGCTGGTTGAATGATGCCTGGCGGGAGGAAGCTTTATTGCATGATGGAATTTATGGGGCAATGGGCGGAATGATTACTTCGGTAGAATCTTTCAGTAAATATGTTGCGTTACATCAATCAGCCTGGCCCGTAAGAAATGATCTTGAGTCAGGTCCGGTAAAAAGAAGTTCCATCCGGGAAATGCAGCAACCCTGGCGTTTTGCGGCTTTGAATGCTTCCTATAAATATCCAAGCGGACGTGAATGTGCAATGGCATCTGCGTATGCGTATGGTTTGAGATGGTCAAAGGATTGTGAAGGGAGGGAGACTGTAGGACATACAGGCGGGCTACCAGGCTTTGGAAGTAACTGGGTTATTTTACCTGAATATGGAATCGGGGTAATTCTTTTTGCAAACGTAACCTATGCGCCTACCAGCCTGGCAAATACCATGGTGCTGGATACAGTAATAAGAATGGCACAATTAAAACCCCGACAGTTACCTCCTTCGAAAATTCTTACACAAAGAAGGGATGAACTGGTAAAATTGATGCCTGATTTCGCAAATGCAATTCATTCAGACATATTTGCAGTTAATTTTTTCTCGGATTATTTTCCAGATACTATGAAAAAAGAGGCCAATGCTATTTTTGTGAAGGCAGGAAAGATCAATAAAGTAAATGAGGTAGTTCCTGAAAATCAGCTACGCGGATATTTTATTATGGAAGGAGAGAAAGCCAATGTTTGGGTGAGTTTTACTTTAACACCAGAGAATCCGGCTTTAATACAGGCGTTTACAATTAAGCTGATAGAAAAATAGAGGATATAAAACAGAACGCAGATAAATTCTACGTTCTGTTTATTTCAACTATAATTTTTTCATTTCCCCTCTCTGTTCATTATTGATAAACCAGATCTTCACCACTTTGCCTTCTTTATCCAGATCAAACTGCAATTGACGATTACTATCGTCTGCATAAAAGAATTTGGTGTTTGACTCTGGTTTTAATTCTATATCCGGAGATCCATCCCTATGACGATAGAGTTTATTATCTTTTTTGATTACTTCTAACGTTAGACCCGCATTGTATTTTCCAACAAACTTATCTAATAAGGAAGGATCGATGGGTATTTCTTTATGTATATAAGGGATTTCCACCGGTTGATTAAAAACAATATTAGTCAATCCGTCCACAATTGCATCAGTTATGGGTAATGTATTGTTTTGGATTACGGTGGTATTGGATAATAAAATTATGCAGATATCGTCCTGTACAAAACGACTGATATGAGAAATAAATCCGGGTATTCCACCATTATGCCAGATCCGGGGGTGCTTGTTGGCTGAATCTATGATGATTCCATATCCATAATTATTTTTACCAGGCGTAAACATTTTTTGTTTGGATGCATCGCTGAGTATTGCATTACCATATAAAGCCCGGTCCCATTTATACAAATCATCCGCAGTAGAATAGATTACTCCGGCACTAAATGGCCAGTCCATTGAAATATACTCTGCATTTTGTATTTTCTTTTTAGTCATTTCATATCCTCTTGCTCGCATAGGTAAAACCGTATCCCAACTGTTTACACCTGAGTTTGACATGCCAATTTTATCAAAAATGTTTTGGCGTAAGTAATCACGGTATGATTGACCACTGACTTTTTCAATAATATATCCCAGTAAAAAGAACCCCGAGTTATTATAACTATATTTTGATCCTGGAGAAAAATCATAGGGTCGTTTGCTAAAAAATGCGATCATGGAATCTTTGGTCCAGGTTAGTCTTCCCACATTCATGAACTCAGGAAGGTTTGTATAACTCGCAATCCCGGAAGTATGGTTCAATAGCATATGTATGGTTACACTATCTCCTTTTGGAAAAGAGGGAATGAACTTACTTAACTTATCATCTAAACTTAATTTACCCTGCTCCACAAGTTGCAATATACTGGCAGCGGTAAATTGCTTGGTAATAGAACCGATCTCAAATTTTGTATCGGGGGTGTTGGCCACATTCCATTCTCTATCAGCCATACCATATGCTTTTCTAATCAATACCTTATTATTTTTCATTACAAGTACTGAACCTGTAAAACCTTTAATCTGGTTTTCTGCCTGCATATATTTTTCCAGTAATTCCGTATAATTTTTCTGTGCCATTAGTGTGATGGGGAACAGCATGAGGGTTAGGATCTTTTTCATAATGGTTACATGGTTTAATGGTTATATGGCAATTTTATCAGGGTAAATTAGTTACTTATTCCAGTCCCGGGTGATATGTTTTTTCAGCATGTTTTAATACATCTGTCTTATAAAACAAGACTTCTTTAAACTGTCCCTTACTATACATCAAGGCCTGATCACCAAAATGTACCGAATTTTCATCACCGCTTTCCCCACCTGCTAAT
>CAIYKV010000050.1 GCA_903926855.1 uncultured Bacteroidota bacterium
AGTGCCAATTTTCACATCACTGCTTCCGGTAATAAATTCCCCTTTCTCAAAACACATGGGTTGAGAGCCATCGCAGCAACCTCCACTCTGATGAAACATGAGTTCACCATGCTTTGATTTTAGCTTTGCAATAATTATTGCTGCTTCCGGAGTGATTAATACACGTTGTATCATAAGGATAAAATTAGAAAACCTTCGAAAGAAATCTTAGGAAGGTTTTCTGTTTGGTTTAAAATAGGAGGGCTAAAAGAATCCAAGTTTATTTTTATCGTAAGAAATAAGCATATTTTTAGTTTGCCTGTAATGGTTCAGCATCATTTTATGGGTTTCTCTTCCAAAACCTGATTTTTTATACCCTCCAAATGGCGCATGTGCTGGATAGGCATGATAACAGTTTACCCATACACGGCCTGCATGTATGCTTCTGGGAACCTGATAGAGTTCATGAGCATCTCTGGTCCATAATCCTGCTCCTAATCCGTATAATGTATCATTGGCTATAGCAATGGCTTCTTCCGTTGTTTTAAAAGTGGTAACACAGGTTACCGGGCCGAAGATTTCCTCCTGAAAAATGCGCATTTTATTATGCCCTTTAAAAATGGTTGGTTTAATATAGTAACCTCCTGCCAATTCACCTTCCAGAGTATTGGCTTCGCCACCACACAACACTTCAGCACCTTCTTCTTTTCCAATCTTCATGTAAGACAGGATTTTTTCATACTGATCATTGGATGCCTGAGCACCCATCATGCTTGATCTATCCAGCGGGTGTCCGGTTATAATGGCATTGGTACGTTCTACAACCCTTTTCATGAATACTTCATAGATACTTTCGTGAACCAGTATTCTGGAAGGACAGGTACATACTTCACCCTGGTTTAATGCAAACATAACAGCACCTTCCACCGCTTTATCAAAATATGCATCATCCTCTTCTGCTACAGAAGGAAAAAAGATATTGGCAGATTTTCCCCCTAGTTCCATAGTAACAGGAATCAGGTTTTCTGATGCATATTGCATAATGAGTCTGCCGGTTGTTGTTTCCCCGGTAAATGCTACTTTAGATACTCGTGGTGAAGACGCAAGAGGTTTTCCTGCTTCTGTACCAAACCCTGTAACAATATTTAAAACACCAGCTGGTAATATATCCCCGATCAGTTCCATCAGGCATAAAATTGAGGTTGGCGTTTGTTCTGCTGGCTTTACTACCACACAACAACCTGCAGCAAGTGCTGGTGCTATTTTCCATGTAGCCATTAATAATGGGAAATTCCAGGGTATAATTTGCCCTACAACGCCTATTGCTTCATGCACACACAGGCTTACTGTATGTTCATCATGTTCCGCCAATGTACCTTCTTCTGCTCTGATTACACCGGCAAAATACCTGAAATGATCTACACAAAGGGGTAAATCAGCAGCCAGTGTTTCACGGATTGCTTTACCGTTATCAATCGTTTCTACTGTAGCCAGGTATTCAAGATTCTCTTCAATTACATTGGCAATTTTTAATAAAAGGTTACTCCGGTAAGCTACAGAAGACCTGCTCCAGGTGGGAAATGCATGATGAGCTGCGTCCAAAGCAAGATCTATGTCTTCCTTTGTGGACCGGGCGGCCTGGGTAAATACTTTTCCATCTATCG
>CAIYKV010000051.1 GCA_903926855.1 uncultured Bacteroidota bacterium
ATTAAATTGTATCAGTATGAAAGTATTCAGAAAGGACGTCCGAAAACTGTTTTATTCAAAGTTGGCAAAATATTGCTAGGATTAGATCTTCAAAAAAAGGGCAATACTTTAGACGGTTTTTATTTAGTAAAACACTTTTATATTCAAATTGACGATTCCGCCTTTAACCTATCCGAAAGTGAATTTAATGACCTTTACGGGAATGGCTTTAAGGTGATGAAAGGAACCTGGGAAACTTTCAAGAAATATCATACTATCCAAACTGAATTATATTAGTAACTGGAAAATCCGGTCGCTTTGACCAGACATTTTTGTTTTTGATGGACCAGGAAACCTTCTGATTATCAATCCATTTAGTGGTCAGACTTAATCGGATTTTAATGGTCAAGGCCTCCGGATTTTCCACGTTATATCTGAGACTAGCAAAATCCTACCGCAATTGGTACTTATGGAGAATATCACTATTAGCAGTACCAATTGCTAAATAAGATTCAGCAGCACCAAATTTGCTATACACTTATAAGGTGCTTTTCACACCATTCTCCGACACTTCTCCAATTTTTATATATCCTAAAATTTTGGAGGTCACCATCCCATTTAGAATTGATGTGAATCGTAAAGACCCCCCAGTACCTCATTGATCAGTCCGCCACAAAGTTCTGCCATGGAATAACCCCGGCATAACAAAATTAAATCTATAAGAATGCTTTCCGTTACCAATTACAAAGTCTCTCAGTCAAAAGACGGGAGTAAATTCATCTCTCTGACAGTTGAAGGAGGGATTGAAATGGTGCAAAGCCTTAGCACAGGGGCTTTTTACGCAAAATCAAAGAAGTGCTTTATCCCGTTTACCGGAAATGAAGAAGCAGCCAAAGCAATGATCGGCTGTAATATTCCCGGTACCATTGAGCGGGTCGAGTGTCCGCCTTACGAATACCGCCTAAACACCAACGAAGTTATTACACTCTACCACACTTACCAGTACCAGCCTGAGAATGCAAAAGCAACCAGTCAGGATGAGTATGTAGGTGATCACGATCCTATCTCCATTGAAGCAATGGAAGCTTAGGCCTTCTGTCCAGGGGGGAAATACGGGCTGCATCCGAAAGGGTGTGGCCCACTTTTTTTATACAATCAACCCTATGTTATGAGTTCAATATTTTCGCTCTTTTATTGCGACAGCCAGAGTGTTTTGCTAATCAACCCTATTGGAAGGCTAAGACAGCTTTACACTCCTTTCAATGTGGTAAGGATTTTCCCAAACGGAGATTCTGGAACACACGTTTACGTTGTTGACGAAGTCAAATCTACAAGAGACGATAGGCTTATTTACATCATCAACGATAAGCCATATTATCATTCTGATTTTGCTATCATTATAGGGATATGGTAACCCCGTACTAATTCATTCACATCATTTATCTAATCACCGGCAAGGCTATTAAAAGCTGTTGGTACCAAATCTAATTACATGAGAACAAAATCAAACTTAGTAGCTGAAATATCAGTAAGCTACAAACCAGCAATTGC
>CAIYKV010000052.1 GCA_903926855.1 uncultured Bacteroidota bacterium
ATTGAAGCGGGCAAAAATAATAATCAAAAAATGGATAGTGCCACCTTTAGTTGGTACCATTTAATGATCCCTCATCTTCCCTATTTTCGAGATAAGGGAGGAAATTTTCAAAAATTGAACTTAGTAAATCCAAGCTCATCGGAAAGGGTAAAACCATTATTTCTAGGGTATCTCAAATATGGCAATACTATTTTAGAACGAATTTTGATAGGACATCCAGATTTTAAAGGCAAGATTGTCATAATTAGCGGAGATCATGGAGTACGATTTCCGTTTATAGATACTGTTGAATATACTAAGCCATATTGCGCTGTTTATATGCCTGAAACCTATGATACATTAGGTCTGCAAAAATTAAAGTATATCTCTCAAATACCTGACTTTTTGATGAAACATCTTTCTGGAAACTAATTTGTATCTTGAACTATAGTATTAGTCACCTTTTTTTCTGTAAATATAAGTGTATGCCATTGAGAAAAACCTTGCTCGCCGTATCTGTCAGTTTATCCCTATTCACTGCTAGAGCACAGGAAATCCATCTTCCGATGATCACTCATGACAATATTACACTCAGTGTATCGGTTAATGCAGCTGGAACCCCTGTTTATTCAGTTGCATACAAAAGCAAGACTATTATTTCATCATCTGAATTAGGTTTTAGACTTGCCGATGATACAAATTTCCATTCCGGCTTTGCAATAGTTAACTCAGGTACAAGTTCTTTTGACCAAACCTAGCAACCTATTTGGGGCGAAGTAAAAAACATCCGTAACCACTATAAACAAGTAACCCTTCATCTAAAACAAAAATCCGCAAATCATAGACTACTGGATATTGTTTTCAGGGTATTTGAAGATGGGGTAGGCTTTCGCTATGTATTTCCAAAGCAACCCAATCTAAAATATTTTGTAGTTACA
The DNA here is from genome assembly GCA_903926855.1 of uncultured Bacteroidota bacterium. GTDB lineage: Bacteria > Bacteroidota > Bacteroidia > Chitinophagales > Chitinophagaceae > Sediminibacterium. The sequence continues at coordinate 918 of CAIYKV010000052.1, forward strand.
GATGAACTAACCCAATTCAATCTTTCTTCTGATAATAAAACTTTCTGGATACCAGGAGATTATGATTCTAACGAGTATCCTTATACTATTTCACGTATCAGTGAAATTGATAATGCTGCTATGGTGGCTAAAAGTACCGCCATTGCCGTTCGGATTTCTCCGGATTCAAAAGCCGTTCAAACACCCCTGATGATGAAAACACCGGATGGCGTTTATATCAATATTCATGAAGCAGCTTTGTTGAATTATTCGGCTATGCAATTACATGTAGAGAACAGTAATTATCAATTGACTGCCAGTCTCGTTCCGGATGCGTATGGTAATAAAGCTTATTTGCATGCGCCTTCACATACACCCTGGCGTACCATAATTATCAGTGATAAAGCCACAGATATACTTGCCTCAAAAATGATTCTTAACCTGAATGAACCTTCCAAAACCAGTAATACTTCCTGGATAAAGCCCATGAAATTTGTGGGGGTATGGTGGGAAATGCAAACAGGCAAAGGCACATGGAATTATTCTGATTATCCCGATAGTCTGGGTAAAGATGGGAACCTGATACCCAATGGAAAACATAGTGCCAACACAGCCAACGTAAAAAAATATATTGATTTTGCTGCTGCCAGTCATATTAAAGGAGTATTGGTAGAAGGATGGAATACAGGATGGGAAGACTGGTTTGGTAACTGGAAAGAAAATGTATTTGATTTTGTAACTCCTTATCCGGATTACGATGTACAAGAGATTGTTCGGTATGCCAAATCAAAAGGCGTATCCATGATCATGCATAATGAAACTTCCGGGTCTGCTACTAATTATGAAAGACAACTGGATACTGCCTACCGTTTTATGAATCGGTTTGGATTTCCGGCAGTAAAAACCGGATATGTAGGAAAGATTATTCCCAGAGGAGAACACCATGATGGTCAATGGATGGTCAATCATTATGAACGCGTTGCCGAAAAAGCATTGGAGCATCATGTAATGATTGATATGCACGAACCCATGCGTCCCACAGGCGTACATAGAACCTACCCTAACTGGATGGCTAATGAAGCAGCCAGGGGTAACGAATACAATGCCTTTACCGATGAAGGAAATACACCTGAACATGAAACCATCCTGCCGTTTACACGATTAATGGGCGGGCCGATGGATTATACACCCGGAATCTTTAAATTAAAAGGATATGCAGGGTATGCTCCAGATAGGCAATTGCATTCAACCCTGGCCAAACAACTGGCTTTATATGTCACTTTATATAGCCCTATACAAATGGCTGCCGACCTGCCCGAGAATTATCTTGCAAAACCAGATGCTTTTCAATTTATCAAAGATGTGGCTGTTGACTGGGATGATACCAAAATACTGGAAGCAGAGCCCGGAGAGTATATTACCATCGCCAGAAAAGAAAAAGGAAACAATAACTGGTTTTTAGGAGCCATTACCAATGCGAATGGGCGAAGTGCTGATATCAGTCTGCAATTCCTTCAACCCGGAAAAAAATACATTGCCACTATTTATGCAGATGCAGCTGATGCAGATTATCAAAAAAAGCCGGAAGCTTATCAGATTACAAAGAAAACAGTAACTGCGGATATGACTATTCATCTGGTATTAGCCAATGGTGGTGGAGCAGCGGTAAGTTTTATTCCGGTAAAGTAATGTTGCTAAAATATCTGACGATACTAATAAAGTATGACTTCTTTTTTTTAATAATTATATTTTTTCTTCAATGCCAGGTACTCCAGTACCAGAAGATTATTATATGCATCACACACATGGTAAAATCTTTCTACAGGTATTCCACAGGTCCATTGTTTCCATGGATTGGGTAGGAACGAGCCCAAATTGGCAATAAAAAAAACGAAAGAATTTTCTTCAACCAGGGATTCCAGGCTTTTCGAATACCGTATTTCCTTTACGGGAGGCTTGACCCCCCATCTGAGTAACGCACTGCTAAGTATAATTTCATTCATGAATTGGTTGGTATGGGCATATGCTTCTTGTGCTTCTTCAATCAGCTGAGGTTTTAATTTTTCCAACTCGGGTATTGGTTTTACTGACATTAGTCTTGCCAGGTGATATAGTATAATGGGTGTTGTGTTATAAAATGGCGAAATATAAACAGGTGATTGGATATGTTTTTTTTCCTTCACCATTCTTTCAATTAAAGCTAAACTGGCACTATCTGCAGCCGTCCAGTTAAGATGATATCGTTGTACAAAAAATAACACATTTGTCAAAACACAAATGTCAAAATCAATTGGCATTTTTATCCCAAACCAGGTAGAATAGGCGCCGATTTCCTGGTACTCTTTAAAAGTGTTGCGGATCCTTTTTCCCGGCCGATTCGTAAACTGCTGCATAAGTGTGTGAACTCTAATCGCAGTTGAATCCGGGCTGTTTAAAGCCAGTAATGAAATCGCAGTACAATCAAGATCATCTGGCAATGCTTGTTTTTTATCAAATAAATTTATCCATCCACTATTGGGAAATATTTTGGGTGTGTCGGTTGGCCAAAAATTATAAATTGGCTTACCCTTCTGATTCTGAAATTTGGGAAATACTTCTAAGGATTGGGTAATGATCTGTTTTGCCTCTTTCTGCTGATATTCGGTTAATTGGGGCGCAATATCTCGTAAAGTCATATCAACCAAGCCGGTAAAAAAATTAGTTATATCTGCTTTTTCACGGGTTTTGTTCAAAGCATATATACGATAAGATGGAATGATACCTTTCGGGAAAACGCCAGATTCTTTGCATTGCAAATCGGCAATCCTTTTCAATAACTGCCCCATCACCAGTGTATCATTCGCAAAGCAAAGGTTACTGACTAATAATAAAGAAATAAGCCAATATATATGTCGCAGGTATTTCATAAGTGTGAATTACGAAAATACAAAGGAAAACTGACCGATTGATTTTGGATTTTACCGCCTTTGAGAAAATGGGTGTTTAGATTCCGAATTTCCTTTAATGATTTCTTTTTGAGAAAAAGAGAATAAATAGCTAAGTTTAGAATGCGCCATCCTGAAAAGGATACATTTTTTACTAAGTAATCATGTGTATCTGTAATTAGTCGGACTACTATTTTGATAAATTACTAACCAATGATATCCAGAAGAAAATTTATTCATCATACAGCAATGGCAAGTGCTGCAAGCGTTTTATTCGGCAATGGGTTTTCACGGATACATTCGGAAGCCAATACCGATTTTCATTGTTTTGATTTGCATGCACACCCTGGTTTATTCCCCAATAAAGGAGGCAAAATGTATCCAGGTGATCAAATGGTCCTAAAAACCTTTCATGAAATGGGTCAGGGGAATATATCCGGGGCTTTTGTAGGACTGGTTGCCGATGGCCCTTTATTGGAAATGACCGCAACCGGAATTAAAGTAGTCAAAACCTACCAACCTGGAGAAGGAGCGAAAGAATACCAGCGACAGAGAGATGTATTGCAAGGGTTTTTGAAAGATCAGGATATTCAGCTTGCCACTACATCAAAAGAACTTACCAAACATGGTCCAGATACAAAGCCTGCTATTTTTCTATCATGTGAAGGCGGCGATTTTCTGGGAACAGAAACAGACCTGCTTGATCAAATGCATGATGATGGTGTTCGTTCACTCCAATTGGTGCATTATGCCCCCAGTCTGCTGGGAGATTTACAGACCGATGCCCCGCAACACAATGGCTTATCCGCTTCCGGTAAAAATGTGGTCAGGAAACTGAACAAATTAAACATGGTAGTGGATGTAGCGCATGCTACATTTAAAACCGTACAGGATGTGGTAACCATTACCGATGCACCTATCATGTTATCGCATAGTATTCTCGAAATGGAACCAGACAGACCTATTGCGAAAAGATCTATTAGTTTGGAGCATGCCAAACTGGTGGCCTCAACAGGAGGTATAGTGGGTGCCTGGCCCTCAGGTTTTAATAAGAGTTTTGACGAATATGGCGATAATATCCTGCGACTAATTGATGCCATTGGCATTGACCATATAGGAATTGGTACAGATATGGACGGCAATTTTAAACCAGTGTTAGGTTCTTATCTGCAAATGAATGATTTGGCGGCGCTGCTTCAGAAAAAAGGACTTTCTGATAAAGACGTTACCAAGATTATGGATGGAAATGCAAAAAGGGTGATTCGTAAAGTGTTGGGATAGGGGAGTCATTTAGCAGCCCGACTAGGAATTTCTTTATCTGCCAGCCATACTTTATACAGGGCTCTAACCTACTTGGGAAAATCCTAGTTCTTTGATCTGGACTTTCAGATTTTCCATTCAACCAACAAGTAACCTAATAAAACGGTCTCCAATTTTTTTATTTTTCATTAGTAAGGCCAATAAAGAGAAAACAAATGGATAAAACATTTCCAATTTTAAGAGTAATTGACCCCTTGTAAAACTTTTGCCTATTTTTTTATAAACAGCATCATCATATCCTTTCATAAAGCCTGCATCAAAATTCTTTGTTTGAAAACAGCGGATAGCCTGTTCAGCAGCAAAAAATCCACTCCACATCGCGTTGTCAATTCCATGTCCACCAATCGGGTCTATAAGTGAGGCAGCATCTCCACATAAAACGAACCTTTCTCCCGAGATCGGCTTTCTGTTGCTACCCAAGGGTAAAGCAAATCCTCTTGTATTCCCCATGCATTCAGCATTTTTAAAACGGGATGCAATAGCAGGGTTTGTGGTAATGATTGTTTCTAATGATTTCCTTAGACTTAGTGGGGTTTTGCCTTTTTGCACTTTGTAAGCAGGCATGCCAAAACCAACATTAGCCCAACCATTATCCAAAGAGAATATCCAAAAATATCCGGGAGAGCATTCTTTTAAAAAATGAAATTCGTTTACCCCATTTTGCAGATCTTTTATGTTTCTGTAATAGGCCCGAACAGCAACAGAATGCGTCTCATCCCGAAGTGCTAAACTACTTAACTGACGTTTTATTATTGAGTTAGCCCCATCGCACCCAATGATTAAAGAAGACTGTATAGAACTGCCATCTTGAAAATCACAATTTACTGCACCATTTTGGATACTAACTTTTTGTAACTGATGATTCTGAAGGATCGTTGTTGCAGACTCAGACCTAACCAGGTTTAAAAGAAAATGATCAAAATGGATGCGTTTACTATTATAAGAATAATTGGTCCATTTAAAGGGGATGGGTTTATTTTTAGGCAGGAAACCTAAATCGGATTTAACTTCTGTCTTGTCTAGGAAATTTCTCATTTTCAGGCCCCATTCTGGATTGATTCTGTCCATGGCTTTGAATGCCTGACCGGGTATAGCATCTCCACAAACTTTATCACGTGGAAAAGCAGCTTTATCAACCAAAACAACCCGTAATCCACTGCCATGAAGTGCCAGGGCACAAGCGCATCCACTGGGTCCTGCACCAATGATTGCAATATCATAGATATCTTTAGAAGACATAGGAGTTATTTAATTGAAAATAATCAATTACAAATATTACTTATTTGTGGTAAATAATTAACTAAGGAACCAGTTTTAGC
>CAIYKV010000053.1 GCA_903926855.1 uncultured Bacteroidota bacterium
TCATGCTGGGAGTTATGCTCATGATCTACTATACATCTATTTTGGTTGACGACTGGTCACAACTACCTTTGCATAAAGTCATAGCCAGATGCTTCTTTGATGCCGTTGTTGGTGTTATCACCAACAACCCAATACCTCCTGCAAGATTTGCAAGATTTCCCTCAAACCAGGTACTAATACGGTTGACTTTCCTATTATTGATGTATAGGTTGCTATATTAAAAAAACAACCCATCCAGCCTGTTTTTTTACAGCAACCAATCTTAATTGGTTGCCTTTATTAAAACCAGATTCACATAAAGATATCATACTTACCAGCTTATCTTTTTTACAAAGAGATGAGCGTATTACATTGTATGCATTTGTAATTATGCCTAATCATATACACTTAATATGGCAGCCCTATGGTGAACATTTGCCAAAAAAAATCCAGCATAGCTTCCTGAAATATACTGCCCAGCAAATTAAATTCGAGTTGTTGAAAAACAATCCTGCTGAATTGGAACAATTTAAGGTGGATGCCGCAGACAGAGAATACCAGTTTTGGGAAAGAAATCCGTTAAGTATAGAACTGTATCAGGAAAAGGTCTTTTTACAAAAACTGAATTATTTACATCGGAACCATGTTAAAGCAGGACTTTGTAAGTATCCTGAAGAATACAGATATTCATCCGCCAGGTTTTATGAAACAGGTGTAGATGAATGGGGGATACTGAATCATTATAGGGGATGATGTTATTGGGGATTGATGGTAACTACTGTGAAGCACTATTTTGTTGTTGGGGATAACACCAACAATGGCGAAATGGCGAAAACACCTGTGGTCAGGCGACCAACAACGGCGAGTGAAGCACTATTTTGAATTAAGGTAAATAAAACAGAATAAAAGTAGTTATTATAAATGCAATAATTTGATATTTAATTGGCTATCAATAAAATACACACCGAATGGGGGGTAATTTCAGTTTTTTAAAAGACATGCGAATATAGGGGTGCTGAGTACAAAAATAATCAGCAACGAGAAAAAAATAGCCCTTCATCGACCTTTCCATCTCACTTAATTTTCTACATTAATTTCTGGAATCATATCTTTCATTCTAGAAATTAATGTTCGATTATCTTCTCCCTCCTTAGCCTTGTCTATAAGAATTGACAGCCTATTTGAAAAGTCGCTCAACATTGAAAAAGAATATTTATCACTTTTAATTTTAGAATGCTGGGTTGGAAATAAATTTAGGTTTTCAGACCACAATTCGTCATAAACCTTCTCTCCATCCCGCAATCCTATATACTCAATCTGAATGTCGTTACCAGGAACTAAGCCACATAAACGAATCATTTTTTCAGCCAATACAACAATAGAAATTGGCTCTCCCATATTTACTACAAAAGACTCCCCCCCGGTACCTAAAATTGTAACAGATAAAATGATGTCACAAACTTCCTGCTTAGTCATAAAAGATCTAGAAATATCCGGATGAGTAATAGTTACCGGTCCGCCCATTTGGATCTGCTTTTTAAAAAGTTCAACTACCGATCCATTACTGTCAATAATATTGCCAAATCTAATTGTAATAAATTCGGTATGTTGCTTTTGCCCATTTTCAAAAACTTCATCCTTCCCTTTTATTTTATTTGCTAAATATTGAAAATAGAGTTCTGACA
>CAIYKV010000054.1 GCA_903926855.1 uncultured Bacteroidota bacterium
CAACTCATTTCCAAAATCCTTATAGGCATTTACTGCAAAAGGCATTACTTTCTCAATCTCCCAAGTTCTCACCATTCTTCTCCCCGTAATCGGATTGATAACACCACTGGCTACTTTGGATGAAGAAAATGGCAGATTCTCATCAACCACCAATATTTTTTTTCCAGCCAGATACAAATTCCTGCTTAGAAAACTGCCAGTAATTCCCTGGCCGATGATTAGGTAGTCGAAATTTTTTGATTGCTCGCTCATGGGTATGTTGGCTTTTGGCTTTTGGCTTTTGGCTTTTGGCTTTTGGCTTTTGGCTTTTGGCTTTTGGCTTTTGCCATTTGCAAAGGTCAGAAAAGTATTCAGAACAACCATTTTTTATTAATGAAGCCAATCAATTATATCCAACCGCCAAAGGCCAACAGCCAATAGCTAACAACCATCAGCTATTCATTTGCAACCCTAATCTTCCCCCCCTCGGAATGTCCAACAAATTCAGGGGCATACATACATTGAATGGTTGCAAGACCAACAGAGAAAATTCCTGTATGGGTAATGAATACCGGGTATTCAAATACATAACTGCCTTTTGACAGATGACTTATAAAAAAATCAGTACTGGCATCTTTTGTACTTTCATAATAGCCGAATGCAGAACTCCATTTGTATCCACTCAATACATTTACCGGTTCCATACTGGAGGCACGGGTATCTTTCAGGTGAACATAATCCAGCTCTCTGTCACTATGTATTTCCATTCTTATGATTAACTTATCGCCGGGTTTTACTTCTTCATTTTCTTTCAATGGATCCAGTAATTTGCCCTTATCTGTATTTTTTTCAATGAATAATTTCTTAGTGATAGATAATGGACTACTGGTAGTTTTCAGTTTATCCATATCCTCTAAATACTGCCAATAAACAGCACCCCATGATGGTGAACTGGTGGTTGTATTTGCTGGTTTACCTGCAGTCGTGGTGGTTAGTTGTATATTCCCCATTTCAGTGCTAACCTGGGAGCCATTAATCCTTTTTTTCAAGTAACCGGTTCCTGCTTCTGTAATTTCATCCGAACTATTGATGGAATAGTTACCAAGTCGAATACTCACTTTTTGATTTGTCTGCAGCCAGTCTGAACCATTTAGTAAAAGCGCATAACAGGCATCAGCAGTTGCCAGACTCGTTTTCCAGTTATTGGTTTGTTTATTTAGTAATAACCAGTTCCGGATTGCATTAATTTGTTGGGTGAGAATATTTTTTGTTTCTGGTTGAATAATTTCCGCCAATAAATCAATCATCATACTCTGGTGTTCAATAGGAGAGGAATACCAATAAACTGTATAAGCCGATTTCCAATACATCCCCATTTTGGGGTCGTTGACAGCATTCTCCAGAATGGCAGGCACGATTTTATCGGAAACTATTTTTTGGTCTCTGTTACGCCAAAATACCATTCCCAATTCAGCCCGGAGATAGTTGTTTTGTTTTACCCAATATTGTTTGCCCTGTTGGTAAAAATAATGATAGGCTTTTGATGAATTAACGGGTATGTCACCAAAGAAACTCCGCATATATAAATAACTGATCTGTTCAGAACTAATTTGTTCCAGAGTTGTATCTTTTTTTTGTTTCAAAATCAATTCATAGTCTTCGGTTAATTTTTCATCCAGGTATTGGATGGCTTTTGTTACGATCGGTTTTAGTTGGTTAGCGACAGCAGGCGTAATTGCGTTGATCCGTATCAGTTTACCAATTCCTGTAAGAATATAATTCGTCACATATCTGTCTGCATTACCTCCAGGAAACCATGGAAAAGCACCATTGAATAATTGCATCTGACTAAGTCTTTTTACCCATTCATTGGTTTGATTTCTTAGTCTTGACTGATCAAACAATAAACCGATATTTTTCCTTTGTGCCGATTCAGATATTGCCTGCAAAACCCAGGGAGTTTCTTCTAATAATAATTGCTTTAGTTCGTTGTTTTTCTCCAGATTGCTTTGAAGAGAAGAACTATCTTTTTTCCAACGCTCAAATACTGTTTTGAGTAAAGGTTGTTTGTTTACAATATATGCGGCCAGTGAATAGGCATAGAACCGGTTAAAAATCGCTTCTGAGGATTCATTTGTCGATTCCATTAAATAAGGAAGCGCCTTAACTGCATTCCATATTGGGTTCGAAGTATATTCTACTGTTATCGATTCATGGGTAAGGGTTTCACTGTTAGCATGTAATAATCCTGGAAAGATGAATTGGATGGTCGTATCATGTGGTGAGAACATGGGAACGCTTTCTGTAACCAATACACGGTTGGTAAGCACCGGAACCGTATTTTCTTCACCATCACTCACTGATCCTGCTTTTGCTACCAGGCGCCAGGTAATCGGGCGATTAAAACTGAATGGGATCTGTATAGGAAATTTTACCGGAAAACTTTTACCCGCTTCCACAGTAAAATATTGAGAAGGAAATACATTTTGAAACCATCCATCTACCGAAACTCGTTTATCTTCCCCATCAAATAATTCTAAAGTAACCTGCCCCGTAATTTCCTGGTCAGTCAGGTTACTGATTTTACCACTGAATTCCATATTATCGCCTTCCCGTAAAAAACGTGGAGCATTGGCTTGCACCATTAATTCTTTCCGGGTAAGAATTGTTTCCGATTGGTAACCCATGGCCAGGTCTTTTGTATGGGCAAAACTCATCCATTTCCATTGGGTAACGGCATCGGGTATACTAAAACTGAATGTAAATTTTCCTGTTGAGTCTGCATAAAGTGCCGGGAAGAAAAAAGCTGTTTCGATAAAATTTTTCCTAACCTGAAGAGGCTGATCCTTCTTGGTAGTAATAATAATCGCTCCATTGGCAGCTTTAGTTCCATACAAGGCAACTGCCTTGGCATTGTCTAGTATTTCTATTGAAAGTATATCATCCCCATTTATTCCATTAAAATCATTACTGATTTTACCATCAATTATATATAAGGGGGTGCCTACAGATTGATTTGAGTTATTTCCTCTTAATTGAATATTCGCTGGATCATATTCATTGCCACGATAGTTTGCTATTTTATTATAGTTTAGCGAATTTTCCGAAACAAGATCTTTTTTTCTCGAATCTCCGTATCCAACTATAACTACTTCATTCAACAGTTCATTTGACCTATCCATGGAAATGTTTAAAATTACTGTTGAATCATTCACCCATTTGGCTATACTTTTTTTCCAAATTTCTGACCCGAATGCTGCCAAATGATCGTGCTGATCAGTTTTTTGATCAGTTATATAAACTCCATAATTATTGAGGGATCGGTCTAATGAAAAATTATTGTAGCCATCAAAAAAACTAACAGAATTGTGGTTTACCCACAGATTGGGGGACTGCCAATTTTGTGTTTTAAATTGATCTAGAGAAGCATCATACATACTCGTAAGTAATTCTGCTGCGACTTTTTCTCCCTTATCGCCCTGCACAGTAACATTCCAGGCTTCTGGTGAGCCTGGCTCCGTCAGGTTTCGATAACTGCCAGCTTGAATCGTCAGCGTTTTGTTAGTCCAGGGTACACTGATAAAATATTGATGCGTATATAACCTATTATCATATACATAAGCTTCATTGATATAGACACCCCCGCGGTCTGTTTCAGATGGGCTAAACTCAATTGGATGCATTCCTGCTTCCTGGTAACGATAGTCGTAATCAGAAACTGTTGTTTGCGGCCTATCAGTTTTGCTGATCACAAAAATATTATTAATACTTGTTGCACTAATAAAACGGGCAAGCTGTTTAGGCTCGGCCTGATTATTCAATGTGTAATTGAACTGGCATTGCTGAATGGGTAATTTACCATTCTTTTGGCTGAATAGCTGAATAGATAATTCCTTTGTAATTTCTTCGCCATATTTGTCTTTGCAACTTGCTTCCAGTTTATAAAAACCTGGTTTTAGCATTCCTTCCTGTAGAGTAAATACTTCGCTCTCTCCTGTATTGACTGTGGTGATCAGTATTGAACTATCAACAGGCCAGGTTTGAATATTGCTTTCGTTATCATATTCATCCGTAGGAAATGTGTTGATAAAATCTTTTTCTGATAGTATAAATTGATCTGGTCTTTCCCAGTAACGTTTTCTGATTAAACGGTTAGGTGCATGTAATGGAGAAATTTTCAATTGCACTTTTGTGGCTTCTTTATCATTACTTAAGTTACGTGCACTTACCAGTATTTTTTGTAAACTATCTGTTTCAATGATTTCCGGAGCTGTAATTGTTAATTGTAAAGATTTAAACCCCGTAGTGACCGTTGTTGATCCACTTCTTGTCTCTCCATTTATATCTGTTATATCAGCATGAATGTCGAAATCAAATAGGGAATTGCCTGTTGGGTCAATAATATCATCCGCATTGGCAATAAAATGGATATGAAATCTTCCCTCCGCGTCTGTGGTTAATTCGCCATGACTAATTTCCCGATTTCTTACCGAAATGGGAAAATTTATCGGGCTTCTTCTATAACTATAATGTATGTTTCGGGAAATTTGAAAACTTAGTTTGGCATTTGATACCGGGTTTCCAGTATAGGCCAAAGCTCTCCCAATAACTTCAACCGAATCATTCAGTTTATAGGCCCCTATAGGTTTATCAAATTTCACTACAAAACCCGGTCGTTTGTATTCTTCAACTGAAAAGCTGGCTTCTCCTAGTTTACTTAAACTGGCACTAATGCTAAATCGCCCGGTAAGCTGGTTTTCGGGCAAATGAAATTTGCCATTGAATGATCCGAAATTATTCAGCATATAGGGCAAAGAATCCAGCACTTGGTTTTGTACATTTTTTAAGTAGACCCAGCCAGAATCATTCCTGGAAATTAATTTGCTTAGTTTAGTATGATAGTCTCGTGTAACGGCAATGCCTTTAAAATAAACAGTTTGGCCAAGTCTGTAAATAGATCTGTCAGTAAAATAAAAAATCTGTTCGTTATTTTTTTCAAAACTCTCGGGATCGATATACAAGGGGCTATTCGATCCCATAGTAAATTCATTTTCCTGAAGGAATAATTTGTCATTTTTGGTTTCAAAAAGGAAGCGGAAGGAGCCTCCGGTATGAGGTGAAAAATTGAAAAACCCATTCTTATCTGTTGTCAATACTTTTACAAAATTTAGCACAGTTTCCCCTCTGGAATAATAATTATATTCCTGGAAAATAGTCACTTTTACATCTTTCATCGGTTTTCCATCAACCCTGTTTACTACAAAATAATCATCGTTATTTTTAATATAGCTGATCCCCGAAACAGAAAATAATTGAACGGAAAGTTTATCAGTTTGATCGGTGAAAGAGCCGCTGCTACTGGATAATAATGCATATTCTCCTACGGGCAGTCCATCTATCTTTATTTCTGCACTATGTAATTGGTTGTCAATATTAGGTGGAAGGGCTTGAGTTATGGTTCTATAAACAGGCAGTGATGACAATTCTGCCCATTTTTCCGTCTCAGATAATGGGTTCATCAAAGAATGTAAATGCCTGTTTAAAGAATCATTTTTATCGACTCTTATGATCCGGCCATATAGTGTATCTATATTTCGGTAAGTCACTAAAACCCTAAAAGGTTTTACTGGTAAATTTACTTTTTCAGATTGCATGCTAAGCTGTTTCGCATTAATTGCGGCTAAAAGAGTTCGCATATCAATCATTCCTGGATTATTTTCAGGAAATATTGTAGAAGCCTCTTTAATAAGTTTTCGTGCAGTTCTATTGCTATACCTTTGAGTCGTATCTCCAAATGGCTGGTAAGTTTTTGCTTTATCCATATATAGCCTTGCTAACAGGTACCAGGCCCTTGACGCCGTTGATTCGCTACCGTAACTGTCTTTTATATTTTCTAGTGTATTTTGGTAAGGAACCGATTTCCCTTTAAATACACCCATAGCATATACCCATTCTATCCTTTCAAGATCAATCTGGATAAAAACCGCTTTGGTCTCATCATTTTTATGTACGGAAAGCCATTGTTGAAATAATTCTAATGCCTTCCATTGCAAAGAACTACTGTCCTTTGTTTCAAAACGGCTACCCATAAAAATATCCGATTTTGCCAATGCGTTTTTATCAGCAATAGAAAAGGCATTGACAGGCCTGGTAGTATATTTATCTGAATGCGAAAAATAATCCAGTGCCTCATGCATTAACAGATCATATAAGGTTGATTTATTTTCTTTTCCGCCGAACGAAATAATAATGTCACTGTATTGCGAAGTACTTATTTTTTGCAGCGAAACAGGGTTTCTAAGCGACAATAAAAAATAATGAGTGATCGTATCAGTTAACTGCGCGCTGCTCAAAAAATCAATTTCATTTTTTGTCGATTGACTGGTATTTGTTCTTGAATAGAGCTTGTATTGGTTAAGGCCAAAGTATTGTAAGTATTGTTTGGCAAGCAGAGAATACAGTATTGCTTTTTCAGCAATATCTCCAGATGTAGAAAGTTCTGCCTGAATTATTTTTATAACGCGATTAGGGTCATCGGGCATAATTCTTTCTTCCAGAGAAATTCGATACAGTAAGCATCTGATCACCTGGTCATGAATACCTGCTTGTTTTACTGTGACAGACAACTTATTTACTTTATCAAGAGCCGTCTTACTAAGGCCTTCCTGAATAATCAGGGAATCAATTTCCTGCCATTGCTTTCCAAAACGAATATCTCTGTTTTGTGCCTTTAACAAAACGGATAAACTTAATAATAATAAGAGCAGGCAATTTCGGAATACCATAGATCAGTTTTTAGAAGGCATAGGTTATTGTGATTTCTCTCTGATGCAAACTTGCTGATTTATTCACAAAACTTACTATAGCTGGTCAAAAGAATCTGGTTGAATAACGGGCATAAAAAATCTCGGTCTTTTGGAACCGGGATTTTTTATAAAATGAGGCTTATTTTTTTAAGATTCTTGCCATGGTTTTGCCAATGTCTGCCGGACTGGCCACAACTTCTATTCCGCATTCAGACATGATCTTCATTTTAGCGGAAGCAGTATCATCTGCTCCACCAATAATAGCTCCTGCATGTCCCATACGGCGACCAGGAGGGGCTGTTTGACCTGCAATGAATCCTACAACTGGTTTTGTCTTATTGTCTTTGATCCATCTGGCAGCATCTGCTTCCATACTACCACCAATTTCACCAATCATGATAATACCATCTGTTTCGGGATCATTCATTAAAAGCTCTACAGCTTCCTTAGTGGGTGTTCCAATAATTGGGTCACCGCCAATTCCGATAGCTGTGCTGATACCCAAACCGGCTTTCACTACCTGATCTGCAGCCTCATAAGTAAGGGTTCCGCTTTTTGACACGATTCCAATACGACCGGGTTTGAATATAAAACCTGGCATAATACCCACTTTGGCTTCACCGGCAGTGATTACACCCGGACAATTCGGTCCAATCAATCGGGTGGATTTGCCCAGTAAATAGTTTTTTACTTTTACCATATCCTGAACAGGAATTCCTTCGGTAATACAAACTACCAGTGCAATTCCGGCATCAGTGGCTTCCATAATCGCATCCGCTGCAAATGCAGGTGGGACAAAAATGATACTTACATTGGCACCTGTTTTTGCAACAGCATCTGCTACCGTATTGAATACAGGTCTGTCCAGGTGCATTGTACCGCCTTTATTAGGGGTAACTCCACCTACTACATTTGTGCCATATTCAAGCATTTGGGTAGCATGAAAAGTACCCTCTGTACCGGTAAACCCCTGTACAATTACCTTAGAATTTTTGTTTACTAATACTGCCATGACGAATATTTCAATTGTTTGGAAATTCGCGGCAAAAATAGGTGAAAAGAGGCTAGGGTTTGGCGTTTGTTCTTGAAACTTTGGTGTTTTTTGCACAGAATCTCAGTTTCCGAACCCCAATCAGCAGGAAATTGGATGGCAGGGCTTTTATTTTATCGGCAAACCTTAGTTTTTGCTTAGGGAGTTTATTAGAAAAGAGCCAGGAAAATCCCGGCTCTTTTCTAATTATAACAGTTGGTTTTTCTGTCAGAGTTTGTAGAATTGTTTGCTGTCTTTTCCATCCTTTGTCAATACTTTGAGGAAATAAGGTCCATGGTATAAGAATCCGGTAGCAATGTTAATGATGGTGTTACCCTCAGGTAAAAGCTTTTTAGAGCTCCATTTCAAATTGCCATAAATATCATAGATGGCGATCTCGGCTTCTGCATTTGTATTTTTGCTCCATACCGTTAATACCATTTGACTACTTACCGGGTTAGGGTTGATGCTGATGATCTTTACATAGTCAACAGTTGTTTGCGGAACAGTAGTGGTATCTTTAATGATAACCTCTTTACAAACAGATGCTGTACAACCTCTGGCAGTTTGTATTTGTAAACAGGTATTGTAATAACCCAATGAGTCAAACTGTTTTACCGGGTTGATCACATTTCCGCTAAGCTGGCTACTGTCGCCAAATTGCCATAAACGTTGAACAATAGTATCTCGCGCCTCTGCCTTACTTAACTCGCTATTATACTGAATCGCTTTCAGGCTGATATTTTCTGCAGTGAACTGTGCTATTGGATTACAGTTAAATGCATTTGGTCCAATGGTAATGGCAGAGGTATATTTACTTTCACATCCCAAACTGGTTTTGATATACAGGTAAACCTGGTAAGTGCCCGTTTTTGTGTAAGTATGTGAAGGATCAACCGTATTGCCGGTTACAATGCTCGTGCTGTCACCAAATATCCATATCCGGCTGATGATACTATCCTGTTTTATAGAGCCAGCTACTGTGCCTGCTTTGGAATTAGCACTGGTAAACCTGGCAGATGCAGCCTGTAATGTATAGCTGAATACGGCATTACAATTCGTGGGTAGGGGCTGTGGAGTTGGGATGGTATCATGTATAACCACAATAACGGAATACCTGCTTTCACAACCTGCTGCTGTTTTAATAGACAGGTAAACAGTATAGGTTCCGGGTTTTGCAAATACATGGGTATACGTTACACCGCTACCGAAAGCTGCTGTACTGGCATTTGCATCACTGAAATACCAGGCGCGTGAAAGGATGCTGTCTCTGGAAGAAGCAGCTACTGATCCCGAACTGTTCAAGCGAATAGTATCTCCCTGCAAGGTGTAGGTAAAATACGCTTTACAACTGGTAGGAATCGGTGTAGGTGGCAGGGTATCTTTTATAATAATCGTAGCCAGGTAACTGCTGGCACATCCCAGTTTTGTTTTAATGGCCAGGTACACGGAATAAGTTCCTGGTTTAGCGTAGGTATGGGAAGGGCTTATTTGGTTTCCGGTAATACTGCTTGTGGTTGTAATGCTATCACCAAAATACCATGTTCTGCTAATGATACTATCGGCCTGGGTTGCTGCAACAGATGCAATGCTATTAAGGGTTACTGTATACCCTTGCATCGTATAAGTGAAATTGGCTTTACAGGTAGTAGGTATTGGTACTATAGTATCTTTTATAATTACTGTTGTTGAATATTTACTTACACAACCGGATTTCGTTAGTATAGATAAATAAACAGGGTAGGTGCCAGGTTTTGCAAAACTATGTATGGGGTCAATTATATTTCCACCCAGTGTAGTCGTACCGCTACTATCCCCAAAATACCAATTGCGATTGAGAATACTATCCGTTGCAGAAGCAGCAACTGACCCCGCACTATTTAATTTTACGGTATATCCTTGAATCGTATAATTAAAATAGGCTTTGCAGGAAGTAGGAATGATATTGATTGGGGTAGTATCCTTTATAGTGATGGTTGTTGAATATTTGCTTACGCATCCAGATTTCGTTAGTATAGATAGATAAATAGGATAGGTGCCGGGTTTTGCAAAATTATGAGAAGGGTCAATTATATTTCCACCCAGTGTAGTTGTTCCGGTACTATCCCCAAAATACCAATTACGATTGAGGATACTATCCGTTGCAGATGCAGCAATAGAACCCACACTGTTTAGTTTTACTGTATATCCTTGAATCGTGTAACTAAAATTTGCTTTGCAGGAAGTAGGAATGGTATTTACCGGAGTAGTATCTTTTATAGTTATAGTGGTTGAATACCTGCTGGCACATCCGGATTTTGTTACTATAGAAAGATAAACAGGATAGGTGCCTGCTTTTGCATAAATATGTGATGTAGAAATATAATTGCCATTAAGAATAGGTAGATTGGAGCTGTCACCAAAATACCATGTCCTGCTAATAATGCTGTCTGTGGAAGAAGCTCCCAAAGAACCCAAACTATTCACAAATAATGTATCTCCATGTATATTGTAAGTAAATACAGCTTTACAATTGGTAGGAACGATAGGTGTGGTAGTCGTGTCTTTTACCGTTACTGAAATGGAATATTTACTCGTGCAACCTGATTTTGTAAGGATAGACAGATAAACCATATACACCCCTGGTTTGGAAAATGTATAGGAAGAATTTATATTATTTCCAGTCATCGAAACAGTACCGGTACTATCTCCGAAATACCAATTGCGATTAAGAATACTATCCGAAGCAGTAGCGGCAACTGAGCCAGCACTGTTTACAGAAATACGGTATCCCTGCAGGGTATAAGTAAAACTGGCTTTGCAGGTGGTGGGTGTTTGAGGTGGATTAGGCAGGCTATCATGCTTAAGAACTGTAGTGCAATAGTTGCTTTCACATCCCCCTGCGGTTTTTATCGTTAAACATGCGTTATAGGAACCGGGCTTAGCATAATTATGGGATAGCACAATCTGATTACCGGTAATGGGTGTTGAACTATCACCAAATACCCAAACACGACTGATAATACTATCTCCGGCAGCAGCTAAAGATCCGGTGCTGTTAAATAGTGTACCCATCGGAGTATTCGAAGTGGTTCCAGGTACCGGCGGATTTACCTGAAACGAAAATGAAGCATAACATTTTGCAACAGTAGTTGGGGCACAAATTGTAAAATTACTCTCAATGATATTGGATATGCCAGTCAGGGAAGGTTGATTGATAATTGTTTTGCCGCTACAATCCTCTACAGCCACATATAGTATTCGTATATCCCCATTGCAGGTTACGGTATCTATATAATAACCATTGGGGTTTGTCATTTTTGTATGGGATACCGGGCAGGTTTGACTGGTGCTATCGGTATATATTCTTACTGTTTTGTTGGCAACTGCTTTATTATTTGCATCAACCACATATCCTTTGATGATGAATGTATTACCGAATATAGCTGTTTGAAGAAGCAGGCTGAAAGCAATAAAAAGATAGCGTAAATTTTTTTTCATGGCGCACAGGTTTGTCCATATTAGATACCAGGTGTGCAACGGTTGCAGCCTGTTAACCGTCGTTTTTTTAACATTTTGTTGGATTCAGGCAGAAAAGCAGGACTGGGTGTTTGGGAAAACTGCCTACTCCGGGTAGGGAAAATCCCCATGATTTTTAATAAGCTTTCGTCAATTTGGCTGCCAATCCCTACTTTTGCGCCTGCCTTTTGGTGGCAACAAATAAAAAATTAGTTATGGCAAGTACATCCGACATCAGCCGTGGAATGATTCTGAAATTAGACGGCAGTTTATATTCTGTAGTGGAATTTGGTGAAAATAAAACGGCCAGGGCCGCAGCCAAGGTCTGGGCTAAACTGAAAGGCGTTGATAATAAGCGCTCAATCGAAAAAACCTGGAACAGTGGCGAAAATATATTCCCGGTTCGTGTAGAAAAGAAAGCTTTCCAGTTTTTGTATAAAGACGATAGCGGTTATAACCTGATGAATAATGAAACCTTCGAACAGATTGCACTTGCTGAAGAAATGATCGATGCTCCACAGTTTCTGAAAGATGGATCGGAGGTATTTGTTTTTATCAATGCCGAAACCGAACAGCCTATAGGTGCAGAATTGCCTGAAAAGATTGTCGTTAAAATTACTTATTGCGAACCAGGACTCAGAGGCGATACCGCTACCCGTGCCCTGAAAGCAGCCACTGTTGAAACCGGTGCCACTGTAATGGTACCTTTATTTGTAGAGGATGGCGAATTGATACGGGTAAATACAAAAGATGGTTCTTATGTAGAAAGAGTAAAAGAAGCAAAGGATTAAAATATACCTGGTTTCTTGATGATAAAAGCAAATGGCTGTCCAAATGGATGGCCATTTGCTTTAAACCGATATTCAGGGGATAAAAAATGTGGGTAAAATGAAATTTCCAATTTCAAAGAAAATCCCCTTTTTTATCAAAAAAAGGCTATTTTGCCCCCCTATTTGACCAAATTTTACTGTTTTTACCCCTAAAATTGCCATTTATGGACTTAAAGCAAATTCACGAATTGATCAAAATCATCAATAAAAGTAATATTGGTGAAATAAGTATAGAAGACAAAGATGGTAAGGTAACCATAAAGCAAAAAGAGGAACCCATTGTAACCGTTGCGGCCCCCGCACCACAAGTGTATACCACGGCTCCACAACAGGCGCTTCCTTCTACACCACCACCCGCAACACCTGCCGCTCCGTCACCTCCAGCTCCCAAAGCAGATAACCTGATTACTATCAAAAGTCCAATGATCGGCACTTTTTACCGCAGACCTTCTCCTGATAAACCCATACTGGCTGAGATCGGAACCGAGATCACACCTGGTAAAGTGGTTTGTATTATTGAAGCCATGAAACTTTTCAATGAAATTGAAAGTGAGATCAGTGGTACCATCGTAAAAGTATTGGTGGATGATGCAAGTCCTGTAGAGTATGATCAACCCCTGTTTCTCGTTGAACCTGCATAGCTAATTTGAAAATCTGGTAATTTATCCTGATCAGTCGGGATGAAAACGATTATTTATTTTCAAATTTTCAAATTTTCAAATCCTCAAATTGAGTTCAAATGTTTAAAAAGATATTGATTGCGAACAGAGGTGAAATCGCTTTAAGGGTAATCCGTACCTGTCGGGAAATGGGCATTAAAACCGTAGCAGTTTATTCTACCGCGGATAAAGATAGTCTGCACGTAAAATTTGCAGATGAAGCCGTTTGTATTGGAAAACCTGCCAGTATAGACTCTTACCTGAATATTCCACATATCATGGCAGCTGCAGAAATTACCAATGCAGATGCTGTACATCCCGGGTATGGATTTTTGGCAGAAAACGCAAAGTTTTCTCAGATATGCGCTGATCATGGGATTAAATTCATTGGACCCACCCCAGAAATGATCAATAAAATGGGAGATAAGATCACAGCCAAGGAAACCATGATCAAAGCAGGTGTACCGGTTGTACCAGGTGGGCAAGGATTATTGGAAAGTATTGAACAAACCAAGGAACTTGCAAAAGTGGTGGGGTATCCTGTAATACTGAAAGCCACAGCTGGCGGGGGTGGAAAGGGTATGCGCGTGGTTTGGGAAGAATCTGAAATCGAGAAAGCCTATACCACAGCAAAAATAGAAGCCGCTGCTTCTTTTAAAAACGACGGGATTTATATGGAGAAATTCGTGGAAGAGCCACGACATATTGAAATACAGGTTGCCGGTGATCAATACGGAAATGTTTGCCATCTTAGTGAAAGAGATTGCTCTATTCAACGCAGGCACCAGAAACTGGTAGAAGAATCTCCTTCTCCATTTATGACCCCGGAATTGAGGCAGAAAATGGGAGAAGCGGCGATCAAAGCGGCTTCGGCTATTAATTATGAAAGTGTAGGTACGATTGAATTCCTGGTAGATAAGCATCGCAATTTCTATTTCATGGAAATGAATACACGTATCCAGGTAGAACATTGTGTTACGGAAGAAGTGGTAAGTTTTGACCTGATCAAAGAACAGATCAAAATAGCTATGGGGGAAAGAATTTCCGGAAAAAATTATGAGCCCCAGATGCATGCTATCGAATGTCGGATCAATGCCGAAGATCCATACAATGATTTTCGTCCTTCACCAGGTAAGATCACCGTATTGCACACACCAGGTGGTCATGGGGTTAGGGTGGATAGTCATGTGTATGCTGGCTATGTAATCCCTCCTTATTATGATTCAATGATTGGAAAACTGATTACTGTTGCACAAACCCGCGAAGAAGCGATTGATACCATGTATCGTGCCTTAAGCGAATATGTGATTGAAGGCGTAAAAACCACAATCCCTTTTCATTTGCAACTGATGAAGAATGAAGATTTCAGAAAAGGAAATTTCACGACTAAGTTTTTAGAGTCGTTTAAAATGAAATAAACAAGATTGATTCATCTTGTAAGCATAAAAAAACCTCATCTAATAGGATGAGGTTTTTTTATGTAGAAGAGTGTAAATATTATTTACCCCCACCTCCGCCGCCACCCCGTGGTCCACGCTGTGGTTGAGCAACTTCTGCAACTTTTTTGGCAAGATCAGCACCAATTGCTTTTTCAAGTCTTTTGGCTCTTGCTTCACTGAAAGTTTTCATAGCAGCCTGACGATCTTCCTGGCTCATGTTTGGGTCTCTCATTGCAGCCATAGCAGAATTGTCCATATAGATGGCAACAACTGAATCTGATTGAACCTGTGTAAGATTTAATGGTTTCAGTCTTTCAATCAGAGCAGCTTTACGCTCTTCAGGTGTCATACGCTGACCACCACCTTGTGCCATAACATGTGACATAGAACAGCAGATAACTACTGTTAATAAGGCAAGTACTTTTTTCATAGTTGTTTTTTTATTTGTAGATAGAAAATTAAGGTTTTTGGTTATCTGTATTTATTTTTTTCGGTAGATAAGCGTATAAATTCGGCATTTTCCTGTTATTTTTTGATGAACGGCCAAAAAAAAGCCCTGTTCCTAAATAGGTAACAGGGCTAAAATCGATTTTTTGCCGATTACCTTAAGAACAGCA
Organism: uncultured Bacteroidota bacterium; assembly: GCA_903926855.1. Classification (GTDB taxonomy): domain Bacteria; phylum Bacteroidota; class Bacteroidia; order Chitinophagales; family Chitinophagaceae; genus Sediminibacterium. Next base: position 14,859 of record CAIYKV010000054.1, read on the forward strand.
TCTCACGATACTTAGGTAAGGTCCAGAACTCATCATCCACCAGATGTTCCAGTTTGTCTACATGGTAACGGATATCATCAAAGAATGCCGCTTTGATCTGGCTTTCATAAGCAATCGCTTTGGTGCGGGTATCGCCGATATTGTTAACCACTTTTCTTTCTTCTACCATGGCATGTACTTTTGAATGAATTACCTGTACATGGTCGCTTACTGACTTGAGTATCTCAAGCTGACTTTTATAAGCTGATTCAGGCAAACCTGCTGCTTTTAAGCCATTCACATTCTCCAGTAAAGCATTCTGGTATTTAATTGCCGCAGGTATGATATGGTTGATGGCAAGATCACCCATGATACGTGCTTCGATCTGAACTTTCTTGATATATTTCTCAAGTTCTATTTCGTGCCTGGCTTCTAACTCAGAATGAGAATATACATTATTTGTTTCAAACAATTTTTTAGCCTTGTCTGAAATCATGGCATCTAATGCAAGTGGAGTCGTTTTCACATTCGGTAAACCACGACGTTCTGCTTCATGGTGCCAGTCATCGCTATATCCATCACCTTCAAACAATACTTTTTTGCTTTCCACAATGTATCGTTGAATTACCTGCATAATCGCAATTTCTTTCTTATCTCCTTTTTCAATCAGGGCATCCACATCCAATTTGAATTTTTTCAGTGTATCGGCCATAATGGTATTCAATACAGTCATGGAAATGGCACAGTTGGCAGAGGAACCTACGGCACGGAATTCAAATTTATTACCCGTAAAGGCAAAAGGAGAAGTACGGTTTCTATCTGTATTATCCAGCATCAGTTCCGGAATACTACGATGCAGGTCAAGTTTTAATATCGCTTCATCCTGTTCGTCGAACTTAGTGCTCACACGTGTTTCCACATCTGATAAAACTTTTGCAAGATATTGTCCTACAAATACAGAGATAATGGCAGGAGGAGCTTCATTAGCCCCTAACCTATGATCATTGGGTGCAGACGCAATCGCAGCACGCATAATATCTGCATGGTCATGAACGGCTTTAATGGTATTCACAAAAAAAGTGAGGAACATCAGATTGGTCTTAGGTGTTTTACCCGGGGCCAGCAGGTTTACACCTGTATCTGTTGCCATACTCCAGTTATTGTGTTTTCCACTTCCGTTGATTCCTGCAAATGGTTTTTCGTGTAGCAATACTACCAGGTTATGACGTTTCGCCACGCGACTCATCACATCCATTAATAAAGTATTGTGGTCAACCGCAATATTCACTTCTTCAAATATCGGGGCACACTCAAATTGAGCAGGCGCTACTTCATTGTGACGGGTACGTAATGGAATACCCAGTTTATAAGATTCCTGTTCGTAGTCTCTCATGAAAGCGTACACTCTTTCCGGAATAGAACCAAAATAATGGTCTTCTAACTGTTGTCCTTTTGCAGGAGCCGCTCCGTATACGGTGCGACCGCATTGTACCAGATCCGGACGGGCATTGGCCAATCCCTGGTCGATCACAAAATATTCCTGCTCCCAGCCCAGAGTAGCAGTTACTTTAGTAACATTTTTATCAAAATAATTACAAACATCAACAGCAGATTTATTCAAGGCTTCCAGTGCTTTAAGCAAAGGAGCTTTGTAATCGAGTGATTCACCTGTATACGAAACAAAGATGGTAGGTATACAAAGTGTTTTGCCCTTACCGATTTCAATAATAAAAGCAGGGGAAGAAGGATCCCAGGCAGTATAACCTCTTGCTTCAAAAGTTGCCCGTAAGCCACCACTAGGGAAAGAGGAAGCATCAGGTTCCTGTTGAATCAGGGCAGCGCCATCAAATTCTTCAATCGCAGTACCATCACTTTTTAAAGTAAAAAAGGAATCATGCTTTTCCGCAGTGGTTCCGGTTAGCGGTTGAAACCAGTGAGTAAAGTGGGTAACTCCTTTACTTTCAGCCCAGGCCCGGATACCATTGGCAATCTGGCTGGCTACGCTACGATCAATTTTTTTACCACCCCGGATACTCGTCACAAGGCTTTTATAACCATCATCACTTAAATATTCACGGGCAGTTTTAATGGTAAATACATTTTCATTAAAAATTCCGGTAACTTTTAAACTGGGCGGAACAGGGGCACCATTGGTTTCATTAGAAATGTTCCCGATAGCATTGAATCGTAAAGACATAGTTTCATTTTTTTTGACAAGCCAAATTAAGCGCAAAATCTCCGAAAAATAAAGTATTAAATATTTTGATGGTCAAATAATGCATTATTTGTGGAAAAAATAAAACATAGAATTATTTGTTATGTGTTATGGGTCAATCGATTGGGCTTTTGGAAAGAATATTGATATAAAATGTAACGAAATCCTGATTGGGCCGTTCCAATGGCAAAATCAAAAGCTATATGAAACAAATTTGGGTGTTTATTCTGCTGGCTCTGAGTATTCCTGCAATGGCCCAGTGGCCCTGGGGAAAAGTAGAAGGAAATGGTCAGTTAAAAAAGGAAACCAGACAGGTAAGTAATTATACCAGCATCGCTTCTTCCGGTTCATGGGATGTAATGATTGCCTATGGAGAAAGTAATTCTATCCAGGTAGAAGGAGATGCAAACCTGCTTACTTATATAGAAACCAAAGTAGAAGATGGCAAATTGTCGATAAAAACAACCAAAAATGTAAGTCTACATTCCAGTAATAAGATCACAATCTATGTGTCGGCCACCCGTTTAACCGGCGTATCTCTTTCAGGCAGTGGCGATATTATAGGTAAGGGTAACTTTTTTAATGAAGGAAACGGGAATTTCAAATTATCGGGTTCCGGAACCATTAACCTGGCTTTTAACAAATACAAATCTGTTGATATCAGCATTTCCGGTAGTGGTAATATTCATTTATCCGGTACATCCGATGAGGTATCTGCCAGAATTAGCGGAAGTGGGAATGCAGATTGTTCGGGTGTAATAGCCAACCAGGTATCTGCCAGTATCAGCGGCAGTGGTAATGTGAAAGTGTTTGCCAATACTAGTTTGGAAGCCAATATCAGTGGCAGTGGTAATGTATATTACCAGGGTGCTGCAACTGATATCCGTTCTCATAAAGCGGGTAGCGGAAAAGTAACCAGATCCTAGCATTATTCGCAATAGGTAAAGCCATATCTGTTTGGGCAAGTATGGCTTTTGATTTGTATGGCTGCATGAATATACATGGCGCATTGGTCAAATTGTTGAATGGTTATTTTACACCAGCCCTGAAAAGCCATTAAACAATTTAGCCATATAACAATTCAACAAAACAGCTCCTCACTCTCCCAGTTTCACTCCCATCACTTACCTTTGCGGCACCATGGAAATTACCGCCAAAACCGCCCAACAACTCCGTTTAACGGAAGATGAATTTGAATTAATCAGGCAAAAACTCGGTCGCACACCTAATTTTACTGAGCTATGTGCTTTCAGTGGTATGTGGAGCGAGCATTGCAGTTATAAGAATTCCATTAAATGGTTAAAAACACTTCCCAGAGATGGGGGAAGAATGCTGGTGGCAGCGGGGGAAGAGAATGCAGGTTTGATGGATATGGGAAATGGCTTTGGTGTGGTTTTTAAAATAGAAAGCCATAATCACCCAAGTGCTATTGAACCTTTTCAGGGTGCGGCAACGGGTGTAGGAGGGATTCAAAGAGACATTTTTACAATGGGAGCACGTCCTATCGCTTCTTTAAATAGTTTACGTTTTGGAAACCTGGCAGATAAAAAAACGCAGAGATTATTAAGCGGGATAGTACATGGTATTGGACATTACGGCAATTGTTTCGGCGTTCCTACTGTAGGTGGTGAAGTATATTTTGAAGACTGCTATCATACCAATCCATTGGTAAATGCAATGAGTGTAGGGATTATGCAGGCAGATAAAATGGTAAGCGCCACATCCGGAAAAATAGCAGGCAATCCTGTTTTTTTTGTAGGAAGCGCAACCGGTAAAGATGGGATTGGCGGGGCCTCATTTGCATCGGCAGATATTACAGCAGAAAGCACCGAAGAATTGCCTGCCGTGCAGGTGGGAGATCCCTTTCAGGAAAAAAAATTGCTGGAAGCCTGCCTGGAAGTAATTGAAACCGGAGCCGTAGTTGGTATGCAGGATATGGGAGCAGCCGGTATTATCTGTTCTACCGCAGAGATGAGTGCCAAGGGAGAGATGGGCATGCGTATTGATTTAGATAAAGTCCCTACCCGTCAGCAAAATATGAAAGCATGGGAATTATTGCTTAGTGAAAGTCAGGAACGGATGCTGGTAGTAGTTGAAAAAGGAAAAGAAGCAGCGGTATTGAAAGTGTTTGAAAAATGGGATCTGAGTTGCTGTGAAATAGGTGAAGTAACGGATGATGGCCTGCTCAATTTTTATATGCATGGTCAATTGGAAGCATCTATACCCGCACATGAATTGGTGCTGGGTGGTGGAGCACCTCAATATACCAGAGAGTATAAAGAGCCGGCGTATTTCGAAAAAATAAATGCATTTAATCCAAATAACATCGAGGATATCACAGATATCAAAGAAGTAGCTGAAAAAATAATTCAGATACCCAATATTGCCTCCAAGCGATGGGTATACACACAGTATGATAGTATGGTAGGCGCTGCCAATGCGTCTACTAATGCACCCAGCGATGCATCTATTGTATTGGCAAAAGGTACTGGAAAAGCATTGGCAATTACAGTTGATTGTAATAGTAAGTATGTTTTTGCTGACCCATACAAAGGTGGAATGATTGCCGTAGCAGAAGCTGCCCGAAATATTGTATGCAGTGGCGGTGAACCTATCGGAGTAACCAATTGTCTGAATTTCGGAAATCCCTATGATCCTGAAGTATATTACCAGTTTGTAAAAGCGGTCACCGGAATGGGAGATGCCTGTCGTAAGTTCAAAACGCCGGTAACAGGAGGGAATGTAAGTTTTTATAACCAGAACCCGGATGGACCGGTATATCCCACACCTACGATTGGTATGGTGGGGATATTGGATGATTTTTCTAATCGAATGACTTTGTCATTTAAAGAAGCAGGTGATGTAATATTATTAATAGGCAAACAACAAAATGATATTGCCTCATCTGAATACCTACATAAACTAAAAAAAGTAGAATATTCTCCGGCACCCTATTTTGATCTGGAAGAAGAGTTGGCAGTTCAAAAATTTGTTTCTGCTATTATCAAACAAAAGCTGATAAAAAGTGCACATGATATCAGTGAAGGCGGATTAGCTGTTTCATTACTGGAAAGTAGTTTTTATCAGGAGCTTGGTTTTTATGTTTCTGCACATTCTCCCATCCGGAAAGATGCTTTTTGGTTTGGAGAAGCACAAGGCAGGGTAGTTGTTTCTATTGGCAAAGAAACCGTTGAAGCACTGCTACTTGTTGCCAAAGAATCTGGTATTACTTTAACAGAACTTGGTGCAGTAACCAGCGGAAGTATTACTGTAAACGGAAATGATTGGGGTAATATCACGGAATGGAAAAAGAAATATGATACAGCCATCGAAAAGCTTTTACAATAATTATGGAAAACAAAAACGCTGCAGAGGAAAAAGCTATTGAATCAGAACAGGGCGCAATTATTGTTACCGGAGCTGCAGGATTTATCGGGTCCTGTATGGTTCAGTATTTAAATGATAATGGGTATGAAAACCTGTTATTGGTAGATGATTTTGGATTTGAGGAGAAAAGAAAGAATTGGGAATCTAAATCCTATAGTAATATTATTGAACGCTATCATCTATTTGATTGGCTGGCAACGCACCAACCTGCTATTAGCATAGTGATACATTTGGGTGCAAGAACTGATACCACAGAATTTAATTATGCAATTCATGAAGAACTGAACCTCCAATATTCAAAAGATATCTGGAACTATTGTACACAGAATGCAATTCCTTTAATATATGCTTCTTCTGCTGCCACCTATGGTGACGGGCAATTGGGATATAATGATGATCATGCAATCATCGAAAAATTACAACCACTCAATCCTTATGGGATCAGTAAGAACGAGTTTGATAAATGGGCACTTCAGGAAATAAGAGAACAAAAAGGGAGCCCTCCCTTTTGGGCCGGACTTAAATTCTTTAATGTGTACGGTCCCAATGAATACCACAAAGGACGGATGGCCAGTGTTATCTGGCATGCGTTTAATCAGATCCGGAAAGAAGGAAAAGTGAAATTGTTCCGTAGCCATAAAGAAGGATTTAAAGATGGGGAACAACTGCGTGATTTTGTTTATGTAAAAGATGTATTGAATGTGATTGACTGGATGATGCATTCCATGAAAAATGGTAATTGGGCTGTTGAAAAGAATGGCATTTATAATCTGGGTACTGGAACAGCAAGGGCATTTAATGATCTGGTAAAAGCAACTTTTGCAGGACTGGATAAAGAAGCCAACATTGAATTTATTGATATGCCTGAAGATATCAGGGATAAATACCAGTATTTCACTGAAGCCAATATGCAAAAAATCAGAAATGCCGGTTATACAAAATCGTTTTATACATTGGAGCAGGGGGTAGATGATTATGTAAGAAACTATCTGGCATCAGCCAACTACTTCTAGATCTGCAGAACGGTTGCCTATAAAAAGGTTCATCGACTTTTTTCATACTTTCACCTTAAAGTATTTGTAATGAATAATAAAATTGCCATTATTGGTGGTGGAAACCTGGGCTCGGCTATGGCCGAAGGATTGGTTAGCAGTGGATTTGTGTTGCCAGAACACCTGATCGTTACAAAAAGGAATATCAGTTCTCTGAAATCACTCGAAGAAAAAGGCGTATTGGTAAGCACCGATAATGAAGAAGCCGTTGGTTACGCTAACTGGATTGTACTGGCAGTTAAACCATTTCAAATAAAAGAAGTCCTTACTGGGATAAAACCTTTTTTGAACCCTGATAGACATATTTTGATTAGTGTAGTTACCGGAGTCTGGATAAAAGATATTCAGGAAGTAGTAGGCGAAGGGTTTCCTGTTTTCAGAAGCATGCCCAATACAGCGATTGCTATTCAGGAAAGTATGACTTGTATTTGTGCTCAAAATGCAACCGAAGATCAGTCCAGATATGTAACAGATTTGTTTAATCAGTTAGGAAAATCGGTGATGATTGATGAGAAACTAATGGATGCCGCTACTGTATTGGGAGCCTGTGGTACGGCTTATGCTATGCGATATATTAGGGCAAATATTCAGGGAGGGATTGAAATCGGGTTTAGTGCAAATATAGCTTCTCTAATTGCTGCACAAACAGTAAAAGGGGCTGCAGAACTTTTGTTGCAAAGAAATACACATCCTGAACAGGAAATTGATAAGGTAACTACCCCTAAAGGATGCACCATTGCCGGATTAAATGAGATGGAACACCAGGGTTTTAGCTCATCATTGATAAAAGGAATTGTTACCAGTTATCAGAAAATTGTAAATGATATGTAAAAAGACCAAACAAATCAACAAACCTCCTGTTAATAGCAAACATTGAACCAGGTAATGGTATCATTTACTAAGTATCGCGATTATTCATGTAATCGTATCAAAAATCGAATTTGAAAATAAAATTGGTATATCTTTTTTGTCTGGGCATAGTATTGAGCACCCCCCTTTTCTCGCAAGTGATCGCGGAAGTTCCAAAGGATGCAAAAGACACCATTGTTTTTGCTGACCCGGATAATTCTGATAACCGCGATTTCATAGACGTGCTGCACCATATTTTCAGACAGCATGAGCATAAACATGGTATCGCTCCTCTGACCCCAAAAGAAAAATATCATTTATCCCTGGTGCCTGCTGTAGGATATACACTTCAAACAGGGTTTGCAGGAATTGTTTCAGCTAACCTTGCCTATTATAATGATTCAGGTAGAAATGCTAAAATATCCAGTATCTCTACCAGTATTACCTATTCACAATACAGCCAAACCATTGTTCCTTTAGTAGCAGATATTTGGACCAAAAACAATAAGTTCAATTTTATTTCTGATAACCGATACATCGAATATCCTTCCAGTATTTTTGGTTTGGGTGGAAGGTATGACCCCAATAAAGGACATACCATTGACTTTTCCGGACTTAAATTTCACCAAACGATTTTAACGGCAGTAGCACAAGATTTGTATGTAGGATTCGGGCTATACTATGATAAATTCTGGAATATTAAAGTATTGGATACACCTACCCGAAGAATTAATACTGTTATCAATAGAGAATTGGGGTCTGTAGAAAAAGCAGTAGGGCTTGCTTTCCGCGTATTGTATGATAGCCGTAGCAACCAGATTAATGCAACCAATGGTTGGTACATAAATGCGGTACTTAGAGATAACCACACATTTCTGGGAAGTGATTCAAACTGGCGCTCTTTATTAATTGATATCAGAAAATATATTCATTTTCCTGCTAATTCACGGAATGTATTGGCATTTTGGAGTTTGAACTGGATGACGCTAAACGGCTCTCCGCCTTATCTGATTTTACCAAGTACGGGATGGGATGATCAATATAATACTGGACGTGGCTATATACAGGGCAGATTTCGGGGAAAGAATATGTACTATTTTGAAACAGAATATCGTTTCCGGATTTCCAGGAATGGTTTATTATCCGGGGTCCTGTTTGGAAATGTGCAGAATTTTTCAGGTGAATTGTCTTCGGAATATGCACATTTATTACCTGGATATGGTACAGGTTTGAGAATAAAGCTGAATAAGCATTCAGGTGCTAACCTATGTATTGATTATGGATTTGGACAGAACGGATCGAGAGGGGTGTTTGTTAATTTGGGAGAAGTATTTTAATGCGGTAGTATCAACTGATGGTATAAAAAAATCAAAGGGGAAGAATGTTTTATCCATTCTTCCCCTTTCTTGTATAGTAATCAAAAGGATCAATCTATTTCATATGATCTTTTAAAAATGCAATCGCTTTTATATGTGCATCTTCCGTAGCTTCTTTATTGAAACTTGGATTGCTTGGGTTGGCAAAACCGTGACCAGCTTCATATTTATAAGCCGTAATTTTTTTGCCAACCGTTTGCAGGTCTGATTCAAATTTTGAAACCATTTGGGGAGAAGGACTTTGGTCCTTGTTGCCAAAGAACCCAATGATATCGCAATTCAATGTTTTTAGCTTATCAAGATTCGTTTCCGGTCTGCCATAATACATCACACATCCAGCCGCCTGTTTACCTGCCAATAAAGTGGTTTGCAAACTCCACATACCACCGAAACACCAGCCAATGGTATAAATTTTGGATTCAGAACCAGCATAAACCAATGCTCCTTTTATAATATTTTCCAGTCTTTCAGTTTTCACAGCCTGCACGAGTTTCATGGCACTATCGGGCGTAGCGGCAACTTTTCCATCATAAAGATCGAGAGCCAGCACGTTTACATTACCCAATTCCCTGGAAAGAACTTCAGATTCACGCTTTATATAATCATTCAATCCCCACCATTCCTGTATCACAAATACCCATTTCTTGGTTTTTGCTTTACACCTGATCTCATAACCCATTGCCTGAGAACCATCTGCAGCTTTGAATGTAATTGATTGCCCGGTTGGATTTTCCAGTCGATAATATTTGGGGGTTTCATGTAAAGCTGCAAATGCCTGGGTGGCAGCTTCCTGCCTGAATTGCTCCCTGACATCGCTATTATAACAGCTCAGATAACAATTGGGACTAAGGATTTCTGGTTCCGGGGTCTTATATCGGTAACCTAG
>CAIYKV010000055.1 GCA_903926855.1 uncultured Bacteroidota bacterium
ATAAAAGAACCTTCGATTGCAATCGAAGGAATATAAAAGCAAACACAAAGGAAATACGAACAAATCAGCATATTAATGACAGTTAAATCACTATCCAAAGTCCATCGTGGTAAATGGGGTTGTTATTAACAGATTGGTTCGGTACTATGTTAACAACCTGATCAGCAGATTTGAATAAACTGTGATCACTAACATTCCCGTAACATTCTGGTAATCATTTGTTCATATTGCAAGGCGGAAGTGTGGGTATCTTTAATGAATTCAATCCCAATAAAATGAGCTCACAAAATATTTTGTTTCTATCCATTGCAATACTTGTGGTTTTGGCACTCATCATTTTTCTGATCAGAAAGAACAATATGGATAGTAAAGAAATCAATCCTGATGCAGAAGATATTATGGAAGAAATGGAAACAGACAAAGAAAGACGCAGAGAAAAATTATAGTCAACTTATCATAAACGAAGCAATAAATTCGTATTTCCATCCTTACCCGTCAGTTTGTTCTCCGCTTCTGCCGGAGGCTCAATCCAGTATTTTTCATTTAGTACGAATTTAAATTGCCTGGTTTCCCCTTTTTTTCCAATATCAGCTTTACTAAGGGTTAGGGTATAGATAATATTATCAATTTTCTTAAGCAAATACTTCTTACTATCCGGCGACCATCCGTTAAAATCACCCGCCAGGTTCACCTGTTTAATTTCATCCCTTCTCTGATCAAGTGAAATGGCTACTATGCCAACTTTAATGCTTTTTTGTTGTCCAAATACAAATTGAACAGAATCCCCTTTATCAAAATATCCAAACTGCTTAATTTTTGGGACCGATTGCTGACCAAAAATGGGAGATTTTACAACCATACTAATAGCCAACACAAATAAAGTAACGCTAAGTAAACATTTACGCATATATCCGTTTTTAGTAAGTTCAAATAGTTATCTAAATCTATTTTAAAATACGTTGCCAATTTGTTAAACGAATACTGATGTATATAACTATCCTTAAAAAATCTTTACCCTTCCTAAAATAATCATCTACATTTTCACTAGTTTCATTTCTAAAACCTATCACCTACAACTTAAAACCTACCACTCCCCCCATGTCATATTGTGCCGCCATCGAAACCATGTCAGGCGATAGAAAAGCCCTGCATAAAGCCTATCACGACCATCTGTATGGCTTTCCGATTCATAACGACAATGAATTGTTTTGCCGTTTAGTTATGGAAATAAACCAGGCAGGCCTGAGTTGGGAAACCATTCTGAAAAAAGAAGCGGGGTTCCGAAAAGCGTATAAAAATTTTGAGATAAAAAAAGTAGCCGGATTTACGGAAACTGATAAAGAAAGACTCATGAATGATGCAGGCATCATCCGCAACCGGCTTAAGATACATGCTGCTATTGAAAATGCGAAAACCATTCTGGGTTTGCAGAAGGAATTCGGTTCATTCGAAAAATGGCTGGAATCGCATCATCCAAAAACAAAAGAAGAATGGGTGAAACTGTTTAAAAAAACTTTTCGTTTTACCGGCGGAGAGATTGTCAACGAATTTTTAATGAGTATCGGATTCCTGCCGGGAGCGCATTCAATGGATTGCTCCGTGTTTAAAAAAATACAAAAAACAAAACCGCTCTGGATGCGGAAATGATGGCAAAACCAGCTAAAATTTTAGTTCGGTTTACAAATATATAGGTTCCAAAACTGCTTGGCTGATTCCTGATTAATGGTTAACTTCCCCTGCCTTTTGCCAATGCAACTGGCATCTTGCCCTTTTACCTTGCTAAACCGATTGCGCCATGAGCTCAAGAAAAAAATTTTTACACCAGTCATCATTATTACTCGGTGGGAGCCTGCTGGCAGGTACTTTTCCCAATGAAACATTCGCCATTTTCAAAAACCGGATTGCCCCCAGCGATCAACTAAATATCGGGGCCATTGGTATCAATGGCATGGGCTGGTCAAATGTGCAGGCTGCTTTAAAAGTGCCGGGGGTTAACCTGGTAGCGGTTTGTGATATAGACAAGTCAGTAATCGATAAAAGGTTAAAAGAACTCGCTAATAAAAATATCGATACTTCGAAAATAAAAACCTACGGTGATTACCGTAAGTTATTGGATCAGAAAGATATTGATGCCGTTATCATCGGCACCCCTGATCACTGGCATGCCCTGATTATGATACATGCCTGTGAAGCCGGTAAAGATGTATATGTTGAGAAACCCGTGGGCAATTCGATTATTGAATGCAGAACCATGGTGGCAGCGCAACAGCGGTACAACCGGGTAGTTCAGGGAGGTCAGTGGCAAAGGAGTCAGCAACATTTTAAAGATGCCGTTGATTTTGTACAAAGCGGTCAGCTTGGTAATATACGCACGGTAAAAGTATGGTGTTACCAGGGTTGGATGCGGCCTCAACCTGTTGTAGCCGATAGTGCGCCACCACCCGGAGTAGATTATACCCAATGGCTGGGCCCGGCAACCACCCGGCCCTTTAATGCCAGTCGCTTTCATTTTCATTTTCGCTGGTTCTGGGATTATGCGGGTGGACTCATGACAGATTGGGGTGTGCATTTACTGGATTATGCTTTATTGGGTATGAAAGCAGGTGTACCCAAAACCATTGATGGTATGGGTGGCAAGTTTGCTTACCCCGAATTATCGGAAGAAACCCCGGATACGCTAACCACCATGTATGAATTTGATGGTTTTAACCTGGTTTGGGATTCTGCCATGGGTATTGATAATGGATCATATGGAAAGGACCATGGAATAGCTTATATCGGGAATAATGGTACCCTGGTTTTAAACCGAGGGGGATGGGAAGTGATCGAAGAAAGACAAAGCAAGAACAAAGTAAGCAAGCCTTTCGAAAAATCATCGGATAATGGACTCGATAAACACTGGCTCAATTTTGTAAGTGTGGTGAAATCCCGTAAAACGGAAGACCTGCATTGCTCTATTCAAGCGGGGGCCCATGTAGCTACCGTAGCACAGATGGGTAATATTTCTTATCGATCCGGACTGAAACTGGCATGGGATAAAGAGAAAGAAAAATTTACCAATGAATCTGTCAACAAACAGTATTTAATGAAGGAATACCATAATGGATATAGCTTACCTAAGGTGTAAACAACCATTAATAATTAGCAATTAATAATTTTTTAGATACATAAAAATAGATACAATGAAAAAGAGCCTGCTTCCCATTTTATTGCCCTGCTTATTGATTTCAGCCATTGGGTATGGTCAGAAAAAAGGAGATCCGAAAGAGACCGAGTATTATACTCCGGTGCCAAAAGTGATTACACCCGGTGCCAGATTGGGTGATGCGCCTTCAGATGCAATTATTTTGTTTGATGGAAAAAGTCTGGACGAATGGGTTTCTGAGAAAGACCCGAAATCGCCAGCTCAATGGACATTGAATGACGGTTATATGACGGTGAACAAAGCGGTAGGTGATATTCAGACCAAAAGAAGTTTTACCGATTTTCAGTTACATATCGAATACATGATTCCATCCAATATCACCGGCACCGGTCAGGCCCGCGGAAATAGTGGTGTATTCATGGCATCAATTCCTGAAGGAGCGAATGGATATGAATTGCAGGTATTGGATAATTACAATAATAGTACCTATGTAAACGGTCAGGCAGGAAGTATTTATAAACAAACACCGCCACTGGTTAATGCCTGCCGCAAACCCGGCGAATGGCAAACCTATGATGTGGTTTGGACTGCCCCAAGATTTAATGATGACGGAAGTGTAAAATCTCCTGCACGCATTACCGTATTACATAACGGAGTACTGGTTCAGAACAATACCGTTCTGAAAGGAGATACACCCTATATCGGTTTGCCTGAATACCACAAACACGGACCAGCCCCTATCAGATTACAGGCACATGGAGATAAAAGTGAGCCTATTAGTTATCGGAATATCTGGTTAAGGGAATTGTAGATTAGATAGTTACATGGTTGCATGGTTGCATTGCTAAATGGTTGAATGGCTATTGTGTTATTTATCTGAATAAGCACGAAGCTTTATCGGATAATTTAGCCATTTAACAATGCAACCATATAACCATTCAACAATTTATTTACCCTAAATTTTATCTTTCTCAACATAACAACTCCCACCATAACAATTGCCTGAAGCACAACCAAAGGCAAACAGTCCCATAGCAGCAAAATAAATACCCGCCAAAGCCAGTACCCATTGCTGATCTCGTATGGATTGTATTACAATCATTACACCTATACCAAGATATAGGAACCTTCGGAATGTCCAGCCGGTAAATATTTTGTTTCTCATTTTATCTAATATTTTTAAGCTGCTATGCTATTTTATTTCTAAAAAGTGACTGACTTTACAATGATTTCATTTTTCTGAATATAAAATCATATCCGATAAAACCCATATAGCCATATAGCCATGCAGCCATAAAACCATTCAGCCATTTACCCAAAAATCCCCCTACCTCAACTTCCCCTCCAACCCACTCCATCCCCCGCCATTATACACTTCTGTAAAACCGTTAGATTTTAAAATTTGTTTGGCAGATGCGCTTCGCATACCGGATGCACAACAGGTAATAACAGGTTTGTCTTTTTTGATTTTGGAAAGTTGTTTTCCAATTACATCAAGCGGGATATTGACAGATCCTTTGATATGCCCGCTTTGGTATTCTCCCGGGCTTCTTACATCAATAATCTGTGCCCCTTTTTTGAGCAAGGCATGATAATCTGTGGCGGGGCCAAAACCCAGCATTTGTTTTAGTGAGTCAATCATGAGGTATTAATTTACTGACAGCAATGCTGCTGGTTGATTATTAAAAATATTTACGCCGTTATAGGTTACTTCCCAGGTAACCGGCATAATTTTTTTCAGCATATGGCTAACACCGCAATACTTTTCCTGCGAATCGGTTACGGCTGTCAATGCGGCATCTTTGTTTGCTTCAGGCCCCTTGAATTCATAGAGTACATGAATGGCAATATATTCTATTGGTGGTTGTTTACTGATTTCGCCAGTTACAATAATATTCAGGTCATCTGCTTCTTTACCTGCCTTTCGAAGTATAGCCACTACATCCATTCCGGTACAACCCGATAATGCAGAGAGAACAAAAGGTTTGGGAATAGGACCATGGTCTTCGCCCCCAACTCGTTCCGGTGCATCCATAATAATGGCATGCCCATTTACCAATGCATTAAATTGCATTTTGCCCATCCACTGGGCTTCAATCGTATGTGTCATTTTTTATCCTTTTTTGAATTTGTACGGATACCGAATGGCAGATAAAGCGGACAAGTGCCCACCAGGCTGGTGAGTACAAACACAGCCGCCAATACCAGTGCTACAATTCCCATGGTTCCTGTTACCTGACCGGTGAAATATAAAACACCTAAAACGATGGCTACCACCACCCTGATAATTCTGTCGGTATTACCCATATTCAGTTTCATATTGTATCTTTTGATTAAGACACAAATTTACTTTAGGGCAATGCGCATTTTCTGTTACAAATGTTACATATCTCCCAGCAGACGGATCTGGTTGCGGTAAAGAAGGAGTTTTTTCTGGTTTTCCAGCTTTTTTAGCAACCGGGATATTACCACCCGGGTAGTGGCCATTTCGGTTGCTATATGCTCGTGAGAAAGGTTGAGTAATGGCGATCCGGTTATTTTCGCTTTTTCTTTGAGGTAATGAACCAGTCGTTCATCCAGTTGCTGAAATGCAATCTGGTCAACCGTTTTCATCAATTCATGAAACCTCTCGCGGATAGTACGCATAACAAAGGTTTTCCAGGATGGATATTTCATCATCCACTGATCCATTACCTGTAAAGGCAGGAATAATATATGGGTTTCCTCCTCGGTAACTGCTTCTATATCGCTGGGAAATTGCTCCATGCAACAGGTAAACGTCATGGCACAACTCTCCATAGGATTCAGGTAGTATAATAATAATTCCTTTCCCTCTTCATCAACTCTGGATATTTTAATCGAACCCGATAAAACAATTGGCACCTGTCGTATCATCTGACCAATGCTGATCAGTTTGGTGCCGGCGGGTACGGTACTATAACTTGCTTTTTGTTCCAGTTCTTCCAGTAATTCAGGCTCAAAAACGGTATGGAAAGATTGGTAGAGGTTCATGGGTGGGTAAATAGTTGCCGATTAAATTGTTATATGGCTGAATTGTTACATGGTTTAACTGTTACTTGGCTTCATTGTGTTATCGCTTACTTGTTTACCTCATTAAGTTGTTCAGATATTGTATTCCCATTTTATAGCATACACCTAACCAATAACCATTTAGCCATAAAACCATGCAACAATTTAGTCATTAACAACCCCTAACCACCTTTTAAAAAAATCATCTGCAAACCGAAGGTATTGTCGCCAGTCATATTCGGTAACATCATGCTTGCCATTGCGGATATGGTACCTGATCTGGTTACCTACCGGATGTTCAATGGCAGGCATCGTATCAATGCCCACTCCTTTTTTTCCATACAAAGCATATACATTTCCTGCATGCCAGGCACTCAAAAATTCGCCTTTGGGATCTGACCATTGATCGCCCAAAGCACTGGCCACATATAATGGACGAGGGGCCAGCAAAGATAACAGCATATGCTGGTCAATAGGCAGCAGATCCGTTTTGTCATTATACTTTTTATAATTTTCCGCAAACCAGTGAGGAAATTTCTGGTTAATAATAGCAACAGTTTCACCATAATATCTTTTTGATAAAGCGGCTCCGCCTTCACCCGATTCGTTTGAGATAATGGCTGCAAAACGTTGATCGGATGCCCCCGCCCAAAGAGCTGCTTTTCCTAAACGGGAATGTCCGATAAGGATGATTTGTTTTGCATTTACCAGCGGCTCTTTTTCGAGATAATCCACCATACGGCTTAATCCCCAGGCCCAGGCACCCATTGCGCCCCATTCATCAGGACGAATAGCCAATTCATGTTGTAACTTAAACCGAATACCCGTTTTCCATCCTTCAGGGAAATCGGGCTCCAGATCACCGCAAAACACGGTTGCTACAGCATATCCACGATCTATGGCTTCTTCAATATCCCATTGCTGCCATTGAACTGCCCTGGAAGCTTCAGTAGCTTTGTTATCTAAAATACCGACTCCTTTTATTACCCATTTAGGAGTAATTGTTACTCCGGTATCAGCAATGGTTGATTGATTACCATAAAAATTCAATCCCATAAACACAGGTACCGCTTGCTTGGCATTGGCGGGGATATACAATAAGATATCCATATTGGCTGTTGTATCCAATGCAGAAAAATATACCCTGATCTGTTTACGAATGGCTTTACCTGACAACGCATTATTAACCTGCGATAAAACCTGGTACCTGATTGCGGTATGTTTTATCGGATACCGGCCATAGACATTTTCTTCGAAAAGATGATATATATAGGGACGTTGTACACTCTCCCACTGCTTTACAGAACTCACTTTTTCCCCGCTCTTAATTTGTAAAGGATCTGGAAGTATATAGGGTGGAACACTATCTTCAGATAAATTGGTACTAAATTTCTGTTGCGCTTTCAAAGGGATTTGAAAAAATAATACAGAAAGAAGTACTGGAACTCCTGTAATTAGTGAACGGACTTTAACCAGATTCATACATTCCCTGTTAATATTGATAAAACAAATGATCTGATTATACGCGTAATAAATTACTGATAAAAATCAGTACCTCAATATGTAAACAGAATCCCCAAACAATTATTAGTTACTAGTTCACCGGTCCTTTTCTAATAGCTTTTACCTGTACTGGCCATGCTACAGGTTGACCAGTTCTGGGGTCAGTACCCAATGGTGCTTTTTCTGTGGATGTTTTTTCTGGATCCTCACAAGCCATATATACCATCATGGCAGCCAGCATAGCATTATTTTGGAGATCATCAAAAACGATCTTATCATAGGTATCTCTGTTGGTATGCCAGGTATAGTTAAAATATGACCAGTTCAATGAACTCAATGAAAAGCCTGGTGCTCCTACGGCCACAAAGGATGCAAAATCTGATCCACCGCCCCCTGGTCTGCCAGGAAAAGAAGTAACAATTCGTTTACGAATAGTATCCGGTACCGCGGCCAGCCATTTACTCAGGTATTCCCCTGCATGTAAATACCCCTGTCCCGAAATATTCACAACACGTCCGGTTCCGTTATCCTGGTTAAATAATGCCTGCAGATTTTTTACAATTTCCGGATGGTCTTCAACAAATGCTCTTGATCCGTTAAGGCCCTCTTCCTCACTGCCCCAATGGCCAACCAATATCGTTCGTTTTGGATTGGGATACACTTTTTTAAGGATACGCAAAGCTTCCATCATGGTTAAGGTTCCGGTACCATTATCAGTTGCACCGGTTCCTCCATCCCATGAATCAAAATGCGCAGACAGCATCACATATTCATCCGGCTTTTCAGTTCCTTTGATTTCAGCAATGGTATTAAAAGTAGGAACCGTACCCAGTTCTTTTGATTCACACTGAATCCGGATAATCGGGTTATCTCCTGATTCTACCAACCGGTATAGTAGCGTATAGTCTTCTAATGCAATATCCACGGTTGGAATTTTTTGGGTATACGCTGCAAAAATTTTATCCACCCCAAACCCTGCCGACCAGTTAGAAGATACA
>CAIYKV010000056.1 GCA_903926855.1 uncultured Bacteroidota bacterium
TGCCAATCACCTTTAATGAAACGATATCTTCAGAATTTCAACCGGCTATACAGTTAACAGGTTTTATGAAAAGCGTAAAAAATAACCAATATGAATTTGAATAATTATACAATTAAAGCCCAGGAAACCATTCAGGCAGCCCAGCAATTGGCTTTTAATAGTGGGAACCCCAATATTGAAACCAATCATTTGCTGAAAGCTTTGTTGGCGGATAAGGATAGTCCGGTTGAGTTCCTCCTAAAACGAAACAACGTCAATATCGGTTTTGTAGAATCTAAAATGGACGAGAGTATTGGAAAACTTCCTAAAATTCAGTCTGGGGAACCGGCTCAGAATGTGAGCAGAGACCTGAATACTGTTTTTCTCAAAGCCAATAGTGTATTAAAGGAGTTTAAAGATGAATTTATAAGTACAGAACATCTTTTGCTGGCACTCATGCAGGTGAATGATGATACTGCTAAAACCTTAAAAGCAGCGGGACTTACTGAAAAAGGATTGATAACGGCTATCAAGGATCTGCGAAAAGGAGATACGATTCAGTCACAAACCCAGGAAACGCAGTTGAATATGCTTAATAAGTTTGCTAAAAATTTGAATGAACTGGCAAGACAAGGGAAGCTGGATCCGGTAATCGGAAGAGATGAAGAAATTCGAAGAACGCTGCATATTCTTACGCGTAGAACTAAAAATAACCCCATCCTGGTAGGGGAGCCAGGTGTGGGTAAAACAGCGATTGTGGAAGGATTGGCTATGCGGATTATCAATGGAGATGTGCCCGACAATTTACGTTCAAAAACCATTTTTGCACTCGATATGGGTCAGTTGATTGCAGGTGCAAAATATAAAGGAGAGTTTGAAGAGCGTTTAAAAGGGGTAGTAAAGGAAGTGGCTACCAGTGATGGAGAAATCATTTTATTTATTGACGAAATACATACATTGATTGGAGCTGGAGGTGGAGAAGGTGCCATGGATGCTGCCAATATTTTAAAACCTGCATTGGCACGGGGTGAATTACGCGCAATAGGTGCCACCACTTTGAATGAATACCAGAAGTATTTTGAGAAAGACAAAGCATTGGAAAGGCGCTTCCAGAAAGTAATGATTGATGAGCCAAGTATTGAAGATGCCATATCTATTTTACGTGGTTTAAAAGATCGTTATGAAACACACCACCATGTGAGGATAAAAGATGAAGCGATTATTGCTGCGGTTGAGCTATCCAGCAGGTACATGACCGATCGGTTTTTACCTGACAAAGCGATTGATCTGATTGATGAAAGTGCTGCAAAACTAAGACTAGAAATGAACTCTATGCCAGAGGAATTGGATAAGTTGGAAAGACAGATTCGTCAACTGGAAATTGAAAGAGAAGCAATCAAACGGGAAAATGATGAGTCAAAATTAAAAGAACTGAATATCGAAATCAGTAATTTGATTGTAAGTCGCGATACCCTTAAATCTAAATGGAAACAGGAAAAAGAATTGGTTGAAAAAGTACAGACTGCCAAAGCAAAAATTGAAGAACTGAAACAGCTTGCAGAGCAGGCCGAAAGGAATGGGGAATATGGAAAAGTTGCTGAGATAAGATATGGAAAAGTCAAAGAACAGGAAACCCTGATCGATAATATAACAGCCCAGATAAACAGTTCTACGGATAAACGTCTTTTGAAAGAAGAAGTGGATGCAGAAGATATCGCTGCCAACGTGGCGAAAGCAACGGGGATACCAGTGGCGAAAATGTTGCAAAGTGAAAGGGAAAAATTATTACACCTGGAAGATGAACTACATAATCGGGTAGTAGGTCAGGAAGAAGCGATCACAGCCGTTGCAGATGCCATACGCAGAAGTCGTGCAGGGTTACAGGATCCTAAAAAGCCGATAGGCTCATTTATTTTCTTGGGTACAACCGGTGTAGGTAAAACCGAACTGGCCAAAGCCCTTGCAGAATATCTTTTTGATGATGAAGGAATGATGACTCGTATTGATATGAGTGAATACCAGGAGAAACATACGGTTTCCCGTTTAGTAGGTGCTCCTCCGGGATATGTTGGATATGATGAAGGAGGACAATTGACTGAAGCGGTAAGGCGCAAACCCTATAGCGTAGTACTCCTTGATGAAATTGAAAAAGCACATCCTGATGTCTGGAATATACTCTTACAGGTACTGGATGATGGCCGACTTACCGACAATAAAGGCAGGGTAGTTAATTTTAAGAACACAATCATTATCATGACCAGTAATATCGGAAGTCACCTGATTCAGGATGCTTTTGAAAAAGTGACAGAAGAAAACGTAGAGGAAGTTACTGAAAAAGCCAAGGTTGAAGTAATGAACCTGCTACGCCAAACCATACGTCCTGAATTCCTGAATAGGGTAGACGAAATCATTATGTTTAGTCCGTTGATGAAAAAGCAAATCATCGGTATCGTGAAAATTCAACTGGACGGATTGCAGAAAATGGTGGCTGAGAATGGAATTACTTTACATTATAGTAAATATTTACTCGAGTTTTTGGCAGAACAAGGGTATGATCCTCAATTTGGTGCCAGGCCTTTGAAAAGGCTGATACAAAAACAAATTATTAATAGCCTAAGTAAAAGAATATTGGCTGGCGATATTGACAAATCAAAAACAGTTTTGGTAGATGTATTTGATGGGGTAGTGGTATTCAGAAATGAAGAGGAAGCCGTTAAAGCATAATGTGAAATAGAAAGAAACTGGTAAAGAGTCGGGATAACCCGGCTCTTTTTGAATAAAATGACAACTACTTAATTTCGCGATTTTGCCTATCTTAATCCCAAAATACGTATATGAGAAAAAGGATTGTTGGTTTATTTGGACTCTTTCTGGTAGTCTTCAGCTCATTTAGCCAGACAATTCCCAATGAAGCGATTTCTTATGGAACCAATAGTTCAGCGGGCAAATATTATTTCATTCGCGGTTTTAAAATGTATGCAGAAGTATATGGGGAAGGTGAACCATTGCTAATTATTCATGGAAACGGAGGCTCTATTTCAAATTTTTCTTTTAATATCCCGTATTTCTCGAAAAAATACAAGGTAATTATTGCAGATAGCCGTGCACAGGGAAAATCTGCAGACTCAGGTGACTCACTTACCTATGAAATGATGGCTGATGATTATGCAGCATTATTGCATGCAATGAATATCCCCTCGGCAAATGTAATTGGATGGAGTGATGGAGGGATAAATGGGCTTTTACTTTCTATCCGGCATCCTGAATTGGTAAAGAAGCTGGCTATTACAGGTGCTAACCTTGAACCCGATACTAATGCGGTTTTTAAAGAGGTTTGGGATTTGATAGAGCCTATGTATCAAAAAATGAAAGCAAAGTCTGAGAAAACTGCTTCAGAAAAAGGCCAATGGAAATTATTGCGACTATTATGGGAACAGCCACATATACCGATATCAGAACTGGCCAAAATTACTTGTCCAACACTGGTGATTGGAGGAGACCATGATGTTATCAGGGAAGAGCATACCATGCTGATTTATCATAGTATCCCAAAATCTTATTTATGGATTTTACCCAATTCAGGCCATAGTACCCCGGTTGTATACAAAGATGTGTTCAATACAACGGTAGATGATTTTTTCAGTAAGCCTTATCGGGTAATAAAAAGTGCCGGGCGTTTTAATTAGCTTTAGAAGTGATTGTAAAGTAAATGGAATGGCAAAATTTACTACTCAGATCAAACAATTTGGAGAACAGGGTGAAAAAACAGGCTGGACCTATATACAAGTGCCTGTTGATATTGCCCAGGAAATATTTCCTGAAAATAAAAAAGCATTCCGGGTAAAAGGGAAGCTTGACCAATTATCTATTAAGGCGGTTGCATTAATGCCCATGGGGGATGGCAGTTTTATCATGCCTCTGAATGCCACTATGCGAAAGGATATCCGAAAAAGGAAAGGTGCGATGATTGAGGTGCAAATAATAGTCGATAAAGTACCATTAACGCCTACCCCGGAATTTCTTGCCTGTTTGGAAGATGAACCCAAAGCAAAGGAATTCTTTTATCAGTTAAAAAATTCTCATCGCAATTATTATATAAAATGGTTAAGTGCTGTAAAAGGTGATGATGCCATTGCCAAAAGAATGGCTCAGGCAATTGATGCACTTTCGAATGGCCTGGATTTTGCAGGTATGTATCATAGCTTGAAAGCAGCAAGAGAAAAGCGACGCTGAAAACAAAATAATCATCTATAGTTCTGAAAATTCGGTAGGGTTTAATAAGATTTGCTCATTCTTTGATACTGTATTTAAATACTCAGGCATTACTTTGAGTTTATTCCATTCAGGATCATCTCCGAATATTTTCCAATGTTCATCCCGATCTGCTTTGTTATTAAAACTCGTCATGTACATGAGGTTGGGCATATGGCTGCCGGCGATTACTTCCGAATAAAAAACAGCATTAAAATGTAAGCGTTTAAATAGTTCAATTTCTCCCCCCTGGTTAAACATTTTTACTTTTTGCCGATAGAGTCTTTCTGTTGGGGCTTCATAGCTACGAAGCTCATATACCCGGTCGGTTTTATTTCCTGTTAATTCGGGAACAGAAAAACTGGGCATAAATGGAAAGGCCTTTAGTACAATGGTTTCGATTCGATTATAAAGAGTATTATTAAAAGCAGCATTCCAATAAGCATCTCCTGCCTTAATGAGTTCAGCATCTGTTACCCATAGATCTTCAATTACAGCTAACTTTTCAATTTTTTTTATGGGGATGAATACATACACCCTTTTGTCTGTTGCCGTATCATTGCCAATGGGGTGAAATACACCTACTTTTGAAATGCCTGCCTTGTGAAGGGCTGGTATATAGGCATTTTGCAAAAATGCATCTACTTTTTTTACCTGCTCGTTGCTGGAAAGCCGATATAATTTAATCTCATAATAGTCTCTTTTTTCAGTTGTAAAAGCAAATGCAGATGACACGATAAGTAACGTGAAAAGCAAGACGGGTATTTGTATTTTTGATTTCATAGTAGAAATTATTCTGTATGGGTTAATCGATAAATAAGTAATGCTGCTCTTTGTATAAGGTAAGGAAATTCTTTCAGGTTAATAATTTCTCCGGGAGCATGTGCCCCACGGCCAGAAGCGCCGAGTCCATCTATGCAGTCAACATATTTGGCAATATAAGAGATATCACCCGCTCCTCTGGCCCCCGGATCTCCTGCCTGCGTACTTCCAATGCCCATTGACCTGCTTATTTCATCAATTGTTTTCAGGATACGGCTATTCCCCTCAGTAGGTTCCATGGCAGGTATTCCATCCTGAAAACGAATTTCAGCACTGGTTCCATTTAAGTGCCTGTTCACAATTTCTTTCATTTTTTCCCTGGCTGCCTGTTTTTGCGCTTCTGTCAGGAATCGCAGGTCTCCGGTAACTACTACAGATGGTGATATGATATTGGTTTTTCCAATAGCCTCACCTCTGGCCTTGGACTCATCATAATTCATTTCTGAGCCACCTACTATCAAACCAGGGTTAAAAGTCAGGTATTTCTCATTTGATAATTCCTCTCTGAATTGATTTAGTATTCTCGCAGCCTCATAGATTGCCCCGTAACCTGATCCGGTGCTGAATACCCCTGCGGAATGCCCTGTTTTGGCATTTACTTTCAATATCCAACCACTTGCGCCTCTTCTCGCTGTGGCAACACTATTCAAACCATTGGCAGATTCAAATGCCAGAGCCAATTCACAGGTTTTGGCTCTTTCAATAAAATCTGCCCTGCTGATACGGGTGGGGGTGCCTGCTTTTTCTTCATCCCCGGTAAAATAGGCAGTAATTGACACATCTTCCAATAAGCCTAATGATTGTAAGGCTTGTAAAGCCATGATGGCCACAACATCTCCACCCTTCATATCATTGACCCCCTGTCCGGTGGCAGTAGAGTCATTCAAACGGATAAATGGTCCCGCGGGCATATCAGGCTCAAAAACGGTATCCAGATGGCCGATGATAAAAATCCTTTTCCCCTTTTTTCCTTTTCTGGTGGCTACCAGATGTCCGGCACGCTTAAGCGAATCAGGGAGCGTAACCCACTCGGTTGAAAAGCCTGCTTTGTGAAACTCAGGCGTAAAAAGAGCACCAACCTTTTTTACCCCTTCTTTATTAAGGGTCCCACTATTGATGTTTACAGCGTCAGTTAGCAGTTTTTCAGCGTCTGGTATATGCTTATTTACATAGTCGATGATCCTTTTTTCATTATCAGAAAGGCCCTGCGAAAAAATATTATTTCCTAAAAGCAGCGCCAAAACTACGGTCAGTATCTTCTTCATGAAGCAATTATTGGTTAAGCCAAGTTAAGTAACAAATTCATACTTCGCTGAGAGAGCAATAAAATTAATACCAAATCATCATTGGTTGGCAGTTGAATGCATTTTGTAAATGCATATTGTATAGGTATATAATAGAAAAAGAAAACAAAAAAGAAAAATAAATCCTTTAACAATGTCTTAGTAAACACACAGCCTCATTTAATATCTACCCTAGGGAGAAAATGAAGCTAAATTTTATAAATGAGTCAATTCTACGCTAAAACACAACACATGAAAAACAAACGTTTCCTTTTCGCAGCCATTATGGCTTTTGCAGTTACAATGATCATGACTGCCTGTAATAAAAACACCTCTGCAACATCTGGTGCAGCTGGGCAACAAAATTTATCACTTTACCTAACCGATGGTCCTGGCTTTTTTGATGACGTGTATCTGAATATTCTTTCAGTAAAAGTATTGGTAGATACCAGCGCCAACACACGGGTACATGACTCAACCAATTGGGATCGGATGGGTGCCAATGAGAATGTAAGAGACACTTCTTTTGTTTGGGAAGACCTGAATATTACTCCTGGCGTATATGATATTCTGCAACTTCGAAATGGTGCGGATACTTTATTGGCAGCTTCAGGAATTGCCGCTGGATCCATTAGGGTTATAAAAATTCAATTGGGAACAAAGAATTCACTGGTAAAAGATAGTGTTACGTATCCTTTGTCTTTACCAGTAAGCGCAAATAATTATATCCTGATCAAATTGCAGGGGAATGAGTGTGATGAATACTCACCGAAGAAACTTAGATTATGGCTCGACTTTGATGTACAACGTTCCATTTATGCAGATGGCAACCATTTTATTCTGCGCCCGGTATTCCATTTCTTTACAGTTAGTACTACCGCTAGTTTAACAGGGAATGTAACACCAATGGCAGCTCAGCCGGTTATCACAGTATATAACTCAACTGATACCGCTTATGCTTTACCCGATAAACAAGGTAATTTCAAAGTAAGGGGATTGAAGGAAGGTACTTATTCTGTTTACTTTAATGCTTCAAATGGATATATTGACACAACCATCAACAATGTTATTGTAAAAGCGCCTAATATCACTTCCGTAGGAAGCATCAAGCTGAGGAATTAATCACTTGTTTTTTATAGGTCTAGGAAAGGGGGGGTAGCAATACTCCCTTTTTTTATGTCCGTACATTATTTTCCCCGCTAATGTTTGTACATTTCAGGATGCAAACCAATAGTTTTTTATTATATGGGGCCAACGGGTATACGGGAAGGATAATTGCTCAAATGGCTAATGAATATGCGCTAAAACCCATATTAGCCGGAAGAAATGAATCTGCCATAAAAGCGCTTGCCAATTCATTGGATCTTCCTTATCGAATCGTTGATCTTACTGATTCTCAGGCATTATCGGCTTTATTAAAAGAAGTACCACTGGTTTTGCATGCTGCCGGGCCATTTTCTCAAACATCTTCTATCATGATCGAAGCTTGTATTGCTTCACAAACGCATTACCTCGATATTACTGGCGAGATCTCTGTTTTTGAAGCGGCCAAACTTTACGATACAAGAGCAAAACAAGCAGGGATAATGATTATGCCGGGTGTTGGATTTGATGTGGTACCAACAGATTGCACAGCTTTGTATTTAAAGGATCGCATGCCAGAGGCAACTCAATTGAAACTGGCTTTTGCTATGATAGGAGGAAAGCTTTCCCATGGTACAGCAGCCACTATGACAGAAAATATGGGAGAAGGTGGGTTGGTGAGAGAGAATGGTTCTATTGTTCGGAAACCGCTAGGGCATAAAGGATTTTGGGTAGACTTTGGGTTAAAGAAATTGTTTGTTATGTCTATTCCCTGGGGGGATATTTCAACAGCATTTACCACTACTGGTATACCCAATATTGAAACCTATGCTGCCGCTTCACCCAAAACATTTTCACTTTTAAAATGGCAATTTTTATATAACTGGTTATTGAGAACCTCGTTGGTACGTAATCGGGCAAGGAAAAAGATCAAGTTAAAACCCGCTGGCCCTTCAGATGAAATGCGTAGTAAAGCCAAAAGCCTGGTATGGGGTGAGGTGCAAAATACCGCCGGAGAAAAAAGGTCTGTTCGTTTACAATGTCCTGAAGGCTATACTTTAACTGCATTGAGCAGCTTAATCATCATCAAAAAAGTATTAGAGGGAAAACTTAAAACCGGATACCAGACCCCGGCAGGAGTGTATGGGGCTGATCTGGTGATGGAAATACCTGGTGTAACCCGGGAAGCTGTATAATCATTTATTTTCTTTACTTCGCATAAGACATAATGTTACAATATGGCAACTAACCGAAAAGCAGCAATAGGATTTATTTTTATTACCCTCTTAATAGATGTAACGGGATTTGGAGTGATTATTCCGGTTATGCCTAAACTGATTCAGCAGCTAATTGGGGTATCTGATATCAGTAAGGCCTCTCAATATGGGGGATGGCTCACAACTGCCTATGCTTTAATGCAATTTGCATTTGCACCTGTGTTAGGTAATCTAAGTGATAAATATGGAAGAAGACCTGTACTTCTTTTCTCTTTATTGGGCTTTGGAGTAGATTACCTATTCCTTTCATTTGCTCCATCAATTGGTTGGCTATTTGTTGGTAGGGTGATTGCAGGTATTACCGGTGCAAGTTTTACGACTGCCTCAGCTTATATTGCTGATATCAGCACACCGGAAAATCGGGCCCAAAATTTTGGAATGATTGGGGCAGCATTTGGAATTGGATTTATCCTGGGTCCTTTGATTGGCGGTTTATTAGGTGAGTTGGGACCACGTATTCCTTTTCTGGTTGCTGCCGGACTGGCATTGACTAACGCACTTTATGGTTATTTTGTTTTGCCGGAATCGCTGGATAAAGAACACAGAAGAGAATTCGACTGGAGAAGAGCCAACCCTTTGGGATCATTACTCCAACTGAAAAAATATCCGGGAGTAGGAGGGTTAATTGCTTCCCTGGTGCTGATTTATCTGGCTGCACATGCAGTGCAAAGCAATTGGAGCTTTTTTAATATCGAAAAATTTAAATGGACTCCAAAAATGATTGGGATTTCATTAGGTGTAGTGGGCTTATTGGTGGGGGCTGTACAGGGAGGACTAGTGCGTGTGGTAAATCCGAGGATAGGGAATGAAAAAAGTATTTATGTTGGTTTGGGACTCTATACTTTAGGGTTATTACTTTTTGCTTTTGCTTCTCAGAGTTGGATGATGTTTGTTTTTTTAATTCCTTATTGTTTAGGAGGAATTGCCGGCCCTGCATTGCAATCTATTATTTCCGGGCATGTGCCACCAAACGAACAGGGTGAATTACAGGGTGCACTTACGAGTTTGATGAGTCTGACTTCCATTTTTGGCCCATTAATGATGACCAATTTGTTTGCTTATTTTACTGATGCAAATGCCCCGATATATTTTCCTGGGGCCCCCTTCTTATTAGGATCTGTTTTCATGCTGGCAAGCGCTATTTACGCCTATTCAGCATTAAAATCAGAAAAAACCAGTAAGGTTTAAATTCATCTATAAAAGCCTATGCGGCTAGCTTTTTCGGCTGCGCAAAAAATACCGGTATCGTAGAATACTGGCAATCACCAATAGGATGAAACAAATTTCAGAAAGAAATTTTTCTGCATCTAGCCAATCAGTGGGTCTGTCCTTCAATTCTGGGTCCATCAGCAACCCATGAAAAATAAATAGCAATGCTGTGGCATAAGAAAGTAAATGAATATTCTTCCATAACCGGAACCCCATTTTATTTTTGATGATTTTTTGGGTAGTAATAATCACCAACAGGAAAGCAAACAGGCTAATACTGCCCAGTAACACGATCAGTGGCTGTTTGGGTGCCTGGATAGGCAATAGGATATTGCTAAAACTGAAATGGGTTTCTTTATCCAATACCAAAAAGATGGGATGCAACAGTACAAAAAGCAATGCAATATAGGCAGTCCAGTTATGCAGGTCATCTATAGGGATCTTATGGATAAATGGAGGAGTTTTTTTCCAATAAACGGATCGTTTATAAGCAGTACTTAACATCATTCCCAATAAAAAATTGAAAGTGAGTAATCCGGTTGCACATAACCCTAAGCCCGCAGAAATATCCAGATATGAAATGCCGAACATAATTAGATTTTATTAGAAGGGCACATTTAGCCCCTCTATGTTTATTTGATATGTGATGTAAACCAACTATCCCTTATTTTCTGCATATCAGGTGTTACCGTTTTGCCTGATTGTTCAAAAGGAATCAGAATAACACCTGTCTGCTCTTGCAATTTTGCGGTTGTTTTTCTTTCAACCCCTCTGTGCTTGTAGGTTATCAGAACAGCATCTCCCGGCTTTTTCATCTGAAGAAAATTATTTACATCCGATATACTCTTTACCTGTGTTTCATCCAGTTGTAATACTTCATCATTAATATCCAGTCCGGCAAGATAGGCTGCAGTACCTTTAAGGGTATTTCTGTCGATCACCAATTTGTTGTTATCTCCCGATTGAGCTGGCATACCCCTTGTGCTAAATCCACCTGCAAAAATGCCAAGTGTGGGTTTCCCTTCATTTGGGTTCCTGAGATCATAGCCTGCTTTCGCGAATAATCCGGCATAGTCAATGGGGTCATGTCCATTTACGTACTTGGTAAAGAATTCAGCTGCGAATCCAGCATCACTAATTCCTGCAAGGGTTTCCTGCATTAAGGGAACTGTATAGGGAATCTCTGTTTTCCCAAAACGCTTCCACATGGCTTGCATAAATGCGTCGATGGTCTTTTTATAACGTGTTTGTAATTCCAGGTCAAGGGCCAATGCAATCGCTGCGCCATAAGTATAATAGGAGGTAAACATATTGGCATAATTATTCTTATCAATAGAAACAGCAGCATCTACAAATACAGCATGCTCACTAGCCTGAACCGGAGAATAGTATTTAGCGCCAGGTGAATTCTGTTTAGCATTGATCAGGTTAGCAGCTGTAGATAAGAAATTGGTGGAACCTTGTAATCCTGCACGAACTAAAATCAGTTCCCCATAATACTGGGTAAATCCTTCAGCACACCATAATTCAAAGCTCATATTACTTTTCTCAAAATTGAATGGCTCAAGTGATTTTGGACGGATTCGTTTTACATTCCAGTTATGAAAATACTCATGAGAGAAAACGCCTAGTAATCGATCCACCACAAAATTATTCATCGGGGTAGTAATCATGGTTGAATTCCGATGTTCCATCCCATCACCAAATACATAGGGATTGGCTCCGGCAATAAAGGTATAGGTACCATAATCATAATTCGGAAACTCCCCATAAACAGCACGTGCTTCTTCCACCATCTTTTTTACTTTTTGTGCAAGCTCATCTGCCTGCGCTTCGGTAGCATTTGATTCCAAAGCAATGCGCATGGAAAATGTTTTGCCATCCGGATTAGAGATAGGCCATTGTCTTATCAGCTGGTTGCCGATTTTTGTTGGACAGTCCATAAAATACTGCAATCCAGGGGCGGTAAATCTATCCGGGTCCTTAGTAGGAACCAGTTGTGTTGCAAAAATACCTTTGTTCTCTTTTGGAAGATCAAATTGGATTTCAATAGGGGCTTTTTCCATCCCTTTTGCCCACATAAAACAGGCAGGCATATTCAGGTGAATACTTTCCGGATCAATTCCGGCATAAGTGCCATCGGCATAATTGGCAAATAGGGTATAGCTTACGGTGACTTGTCCTTTATGTTGCGGAACTTCATAAATATCTCCATCAACCCTTTTCACCGAAATGCTTTTACCGTTTGCGTCTGTTGCTTCTACATCATAAATATTTTTCCCAAATTCATGTGTTGCATATCTGCCGGGAGAGGACCTGCTCATTTTAAAAATTGCAGGCCCATCCGCTAAATGAGTAACAGTTAATGCTATATGGGCTTCATGGTGTATTGCATTGGGAAAAGATACCCTATACACCAGTTTTTGCGATTGACTGATAAAAACGAATGACAGGAAAAAAGATAAAAAAAGCAGTTTTTTCATTGTAAGGGTATTTATATATATGTGATAGAATTGCTAAGATAAGTTACCGGATGGACTTTAACATACCCAAAAAGGATAGAAATTACTGATTTCACGGCTAGCTTACCTGCTGATTAATAGTAGGTTATATCTGCAATACGCGTTGGCGGATATAAGGGGAGAAGACTGATTAGAGCATTTTTATTAGGTTAGCAAATATTTTACCGTTACCTTTGCGGCCATTAATTATTTACAATTTTACAAATGGACACACAAATCACAGGAACTGTTAAGTTCTTTAACGAAGAAAAAGGTTTTGGATTTATTAAGCATGATAACTCCAGTAAAGAAACTTTTGTACATGCAAACGGCTTGATCGATCAGATCGAAGCAAACGACAAAGTTGTTTTTGATGTACAAGAAGGACGTAAAGGCTTAAATGCCGTTAACGTGAAACGTTTAAGTTAACACTGAACTTTCTTAACCTACTATAAGGCCATTCAGCTTAGCTGAATGGCCTTTTTGCTTATTTGCGCATGACCCAGAAACTCAATAGAAAGAGAATTGATGCTATTATTCCGGCATTTGAAGACTGTTTTGGGTAGAAGAATTCAGGCATTCTTATATATTTGCACACTTAATAAAAAACATATGTCAGAGAAGATGCAGCAATTAAGGGAAACCGTAAAGTATATCCGCAAATATGTTTCCGCGGAAGCAGGTACGGGTATTATTCTGGGAAGCGGTTTGGGTAATCTTTCAAACGAAATTAAAGTTGAGATAGAAATTCCATATAATGATATACCGCATTTCCCGGTAAGTACGGTAAAGGGACATAAAGGGAAATTGATCTTTGGGGAATTGGGTGGCCAAAAAGTATGGGTTATGGGTGGCCGTTTCCATTTTTATGAGGGTTATACTGCCGAACAGGTCGCTTTCCCGGTAAGAGTGATGCGATTATTGGGGGTGAATACTCTTTTGTTATCGAATGCTGCTGGCGGAGTAAATAAGGCGTTTAAAGTGGGTGACCTGATGATCATTAATGACCATATCAGCTTATTTACCGTCAACCCTTTATTGGGTAAAAATGAGGACGAGTTGGGAACCCGATTCCCGGATATGAGCGAGCCTTATAATAAAGGACTGATCAAAAAGGCAAAAGAAATTGCAGCCGCAAACAAGATCGAAATTCATGAAGGGGTGTATACTGGCGTTACCGGTCCAACATTTGAAACCAGGGCAGAATATAAGCTGATATCTATCATAGGTGGGGATGTGGTAGGTATGAGTACGGTTCAGGAAACCATCGCTGCCATTCATTGCGGAATGCAGGTATTTGCAGTGAGTGTAGTTACTGACCTGGGTATACGCGAGGAAGAAAATGTAATCACGCACGAAGAAGTATTGCAGGCAGCTAAAGACGCGGAACCCAAATTAACCCTTTTATTTACTGAGTTGGTAAAATCGCTTTAGACAGACCTTATAACCAGAAAATAGCTGCCGGGGGTGCTTAATTTTTAACGCCTTCATAAGTGGCTTTACCGTTATTTTACAGCACTTTTGCAAGCATGGGTTTACCGTTACGGCAAAATATACTGATCGTTCTTATTTTTTTACTGCTAGGTAATTCAGGATTACTGGCACAGATGAGAACTGACACCCAGACAAACAGCTCCAATATCAGTTATGATAGTCAGGGTAGACCGATCAAAAAAACAACCGGGAAAGATTCATTACAAAAAAGAGATAGGTTCGTTGATTCTATCACCATTTATTACCGGTATTTTGACTCAACCCGCAATCGGCTGATAGATTCCTCCATTAACGATTTCAGAACCCGATTTCCGATGCCTTATTATTATCATAATCTTGGCAATTTTGGAACAGCAGCCGAGTCGTATTTCTTTAATCCATTAA
>CAIYKV010000057.1 GCA_903926855.1 uncultured Bacteroidota bacterium
AAAGAAAAAGGTTATCTGGACACTACACATCTTAATAAACTTTTTCTATACCATTTGTCATTGGAGAAAGTACAGGAAAGCGGCGAGACACTAAACCAAATTATTACTTCAATTAACACCATACTGGAAGTTGATGCAATTGCATTAAACCGCTTCAAATCTAAATTATATGAAGCCGGATATTTTGACCAGCATTTTGCTTTGTATGATTCTGTTGGATATTTTATAAGGCAGGATACATTTTATATTGTTGAGAATGAATTTCCACGAATCCAGGAAAATGAAATTCGTAGTGGCGTAGGGGATGTGAAATACTCTATCATTCTATCTCAATGCGAAGCCTTTAAACAAACAGAACAATCCGTTTTTGAAACCCTGACAGTACAATGAGTATATCAATTGAAAATATAGAATTAAATAAGTTTTACAGTTCTTTAATGCAGGATATTTCGGCTGCCCAATCAACCGATGATGAAGGTGCTATATCCGAGCAGGTTTTTACTCAGTATGCAGTAGATTTATTAGCGGCAGCAGGTGAATCAGAAAACGTTGTTGTAAAATATGATGAAAAGGGTTTAGGTACACCCAAGCAACATAAAATAAATGCTTATGCTATTTCTGAAAATTATGAAACTGTAGATTTATTTATTACCCTTTTTAATGGTACAGATGAAATCTCTAAAATTTCAAACGCCGATATTGAAACAGCTTCTAAACGAATTTTGAACTTCTTTAGGAAAGCCATCTATTCAATAGAAAATGAAAAATCAAGCTATTTTAAAAATGAGTATGTT
Source organism: uncultured Bacteroidota bacterium (assembly GCA_903926855.1). Lineage (GTDB taxonomy): Bacteria > Bacteroidota > Bacteroidia > Chitinophagales > Chitinophagaceae > Sediminibacterium. The sequence goes on from CAIYKV010000057.1 coordinate 795, forward strand.
GATGAAATAGAAGAATCATCTGAAATATTTAAGTTCGCTTACACATTAGCTAAATCGCAGGACATAAAGGAAAACTTGGTTCGTGTAAATGCTTTCATCATCACAAATGGTTCGTACAAGGGCGATTTTCCGGCGAATACTCTTATCTCAGGATATAATTTCTATTACAAAATATTTGATATTGAAAGTCTGTATAACATCACTGAGAAATCCCACATTCCAATAGAGATAAATTTCAAAGCTGATGGATTTACCGTGCCATGTATTCCATCACCTTCGGTAAACGAAGAATACCAATCCTACTTAGCCATTATTCCAGGTGAAGCATTGGCATCTATTTATGAAAGATTCGGTTCAAGGCTTTTAGAACAAAATGTTCGTTCATTCTTACAGTTTAATGGTAAAATCAATAAGGGCATCAGAACAACAATAATGAAAGAGCCTGAAATGTTCTTAGCTTTTAATAATGGCATTGCTGCAACTGCGGATGAAATTGAATTGGAAGATAGTCAAGATGGCAATGGAAAAATTATTTCTGTTGTAAAAGATTTGCAAATTGTAAATGGTGGCCAAACTACTGCATCAATATATCACACACAAAAGAAGGACAAGGCAGATATATCAAACATCTTTGTGCAGGTAAAATTATCAGTAGTTAAGAATAAAGAAAAGTTTAGCGAAATAGTTTCCCGAATTTCAGAGTATGCAAATACTCAGAACAAAGTTTCCGTATCTGATTTGAGTAGTAACCGGCCTTACCATATTGAATTAGAAAAACTATCAAGAAACATTTTTACACCAATAACCGACAGCAAGCCTATACAAACTAAATGGTTTTACGAAAGAGCCAGAGGTCAGTATAAAAATGCTATTCTTAAAGATGGGTTTACACCTTCCAGAAAAAAAGCCTTTGATTTAAAGAACCCCAAGCAACAGTTATTTACCAAAGAGGAATTAGCAAAATACATTAATGCTTATCAGGAAATTGCCGACGGTAAGAAAATATTGGTTGGCCCTCATTATGTAGTTAGAGGGAATCAAAAAAATTATGTTCAATTTATCAACTATAGCCTGGAGAAGAAATTGAATAATGTATATTTTGAAGATACCATTGCTAAAGCAATTCTTTATAGGGCAGCAGAAAAGGCGTATGGAATAAAGCCCAATGCCATAGGTGATATGCGTTACATTACAGTTCCATTTGCCGTTACTTTATTAAACTGCTTAACGAAAAATCAATTAGACCTTTACAAAATTTGGAAAGCCCAGGATGTGTCAGAAACATTAAAGTCGCTATTCCACGAAATGATGAGTGCAATAGAACCATTTATTAAGGACACTGCACCCGGAGGACTTTACGGCGAGTGGGCAAAGAAAGAAGAATGCTGGATAAAGGTAAAAAATAATGACTTTGGTTTTGACCTGTCTTTAGTAAAGCAAGATTTAATCGACAAAAAGAACCCACCAAAAAGAGTAATTATTTCAGATGATGAAACCGAATTACAAAAACGACAAGAGGACTTAGAGAAAATAAAATCTATACCCACAGCAATTTGGAAGAAGATAGAAGAATGGGGCAGAGAAACTGATACTTTGTCAAATAATCAACAAAGCATTGCATGGAATTTATCATTAAAAGTTAGAAATAATTCACCTATCCTGGCAAATGAAATGTCAAATGGAATAAGCATTATTGAGAAGGTAATTGACAAAGCACCAGAACTTTTTTTTGAAATTGATGAATTAGTTGAATCTTCAAAAAGTAATGGGAAAGACCCTGAAATCACTTTGGAGTTAATAAAAAAAATGGTTGATTGGGATAGAAAGAATAAACGTTTAAAGCCTCATCATTTTAGAATGATGTTTGATATAGTCAATGGCAAAGAAGAGCTAACAAGTCAGAATAAAAAGTATTGCATGATGAATTTTCATTTCATTTCAAAATATGGCTTTAAAAATTAGTTGATTTTGATACCAGCAGTAGTTTTTTATAGCATCATCGTTGTGTCACAATCCTTTCATCGTTCTGTTATCTATTGAGCTTACAACACGTAATTGCTTTCAGGCCACTCCTGCTAATAAATTTACTTAAATAGCTCCTTTTTTACAATTTTCTCAGCGAAATGAAAACTTTCACATCTTTTAGCCTATCACTAATCATGTGAAGGCCATAGGATAT
>CAIYKV010000058.1 GCA_903926855.1 uncultured Bacteroidota bacterium
CTGGGCACTTCCATTTACACAAGGCCCGCTTACTGTCCATCTTAATACATAGGTACCTGTAACCAGGTTGGATAAAGAAGAATTATTGGAATTGATATTGGAAAAAGTCGGGGTTGACGGACCACTGATAAATGACCAGGTCCCGATTTGTCCATTCGTGCCATTCCCACCGTAGGAGGCACTTAAACCGGTGCTTTGTGTAAGGTTATAACAATTACTCAAAGTCTGGTTACTACCAGCAGATACAGAAGGGTTTGCACCAATATTGGTAACGGTTATGGTTGAAGAAGAAGAACATCCATTTGTATTAGTGATAGTCCATTGTAAGGTACTGGTTCCTGATTGTCCGGTAGGAAGTGTTAGCGTTGAAGTGGGAGAAGAGGGTGTTGTAACCGACATACCATTTGATCCACCCACAAAACTCCAGGCTCCGGTTTCTCCGGTACCGGGTGAATTGGCTGATAAATTAACTGTACCGGGACAAGTAGCAGAAATATTAGAGCCAGCAGTTGCCGTGCTGGATGATAAAGTGGTATATACCACATCCTGATAAACCTGTGAACCATCGGCACATCGGGCAGTGATTCTAAATGTATAAGTATTCCCTGGTGCATATCCCGTAACAGTGGCCTTAATTGTATCACCTGATATTAAAGGTGTTCCGATGGTAACAGCCGGCCCACCTACCTGCGACCAAACCGCATTTGAACTATTGTAAAACAGCCCGGTAAAAATTCCTTTTAATACCATAGGTTGACCGGGACAAAAAGATTGGGGTACACCCGAGTTAACCGTACAGTTCTGTGCTTTGAGTTGTACTGTGAGAGCAGAAAAAACAATAATCAAAAAGACACTTATACGGGGGCAAACCGTCTTAAAATACTGAAAATGCATGTCAGACGGTTAACTGTCTTTGAACATATAAAACAATATTATTATATATTATTCAAAAAATTTCTTTAAACTGCGCAAAGTAACTCCCTTAGCTTTCGTTAATAAATAGCCAAAAGTTTGATTTTGCCATAGCTGTACAGCTATGTTTAATGTAGTTGAAATAACTACATATAGGCTGAAAACGACCACATATTGAATGCGCTAAGTTACATAAATTATTGATATTCAATATTAATTACTATTCTATAATTTTGTAGCTAATTTATTACAACTAATTTTTAGCCCGCTTGGGGGGAAAGTTACATAACTGATTTACTATCCAGATTTGACTACCTGGAATCAGATAATAAAATATAGTAAGTAAATTTAAATTTAGTACCGCTTTCGAAAGAAACAGGGCTTTGAAAACCTATTTGATTTTTGCATACATTTTACCTTAAAGCCAGCATTCTACCCTATTTAATTGGACGGCTCATCAGGTATTATTAACCCATTTCCATCAAAAATAAACGAACAGTCAACGAGGATGAACGGAAGATGATCGAAGGATAAACGTTGTAGACTGGGATAGGACTGGGATAGAGATGGGATGGGACTGGGATGGCGGTGCCATAGGGGATACCAATATAAGCCAAGGGCAGGCTTATTATGCCTGCCCTTGGTTTGTATCCAGGGTTGGTTCAAATATGGTTTCTACTTAACCCCAAAATGGTGCATAAGGGTAAATCCGAAAGTAAAAAACCCGTCTGATACATCTGCGGCACCCGACCTCAACTCAGTATTGGCTCCTCTATGGATATACTTATTGGTTGGGTTGGAAAAATAAACTGCTGCAGCTGCATTGGTTGGGTTGGCCGCTGCCAGAGCAATTGGGTCAGGGTAAGGATCGGGTCCAACATCATCCAGGTAATTGGTAAATGCCAGGTGATAGGTTGCAAATAATGAGAATATTGTTTTTGCATTCAGGTAATACCTTAACTGTGCACTAACGGGCGCACCCAAAGAGGACAATGCATATGGTCCCGTTCCTTTCGTAGTGCCGGTTTTAATGGTTTGTCCACCTGTACCCAATGGTTGTAATGGGTACCATTTACCCAAATACTCTCCTTCCGGATTAAAAGAAATCATATCAAATCCAAAACCAATCGTTGGCCGGAATCTGTTTTTGCTGGAATACTCACGTGTATCAAAGAATTCATATTCAAATTGAAGGCTGATGGTGGTAGTGGGTGTTTTAAATGAAAACCCTCGTGCCGCTTTGGCTGTATCCCCCGATCTCAAATCTGATCCGGTAAGTGTAGCACTTAGATAAGAAATACTGATGGTTGTATTTTTCTTCCATGCATACCGGAATTGCAAGCCGAATATAGAATTATAATCATTGGCAAATAAATTACGATTAGAGAGTGTACCATAATAAATTGCATTGCCGGCAACTAATCCAAATTCATATTTCTTTTTATATCGGAAACTAATTACGGGTGGTTGTTTATTTTTCTGCAGCGTAGAATCATCCGGGTTCATGATTTTACCAAAAGCGATCTGCGCTTTTTTGCTGTATGAATATTTTAGCAATGATTGATAGCCGATCAATACCTCGGGCACAAACTCACCTGATAATCCCTCCAATCCTTTCACTACAATATAACCTGGTTTAGATTTAAACAAACTATCGGTTTTCAGGTTGAAAGTAATGGCGATCGTATTTCTTACCGCTTCATCCTTCTTATAAGTACCGGCACCAATCAATGAATCCGCTAAAGTGACCGAATCTTTCAGGTACATAAAATGCACATTCATATTCACTGTTCGCAAAGGCCGGTTACTGATCATCCGGAAAGATCGAAGCCCTAAGCGTAAATTATAATCATACTTAAGCGGTCGCGCAGTATCCAATACCTGGATATATTTATTGTCTACAAATTTAATGATTGGTTCTGCTTTTGCTGAAGAATAGCCGCTGGCGCTTTGTAATTCAAATACATGGGGTGGTAAACTATCTGCCGGTGCCAATGCCAATGGATCCAATACCAGCTTTGGCGAATTATAATTGGTGGTAAAATCAAAAATCCGTTTCCGCACTTCTTTCTCATCATAAGTGCCC